>JBAXBF010000040.1:0-16660 GCA_037142095.1 Chloroflexota bacterium | reverse complement strand
AAGGTCTTTTGGTCGTAACCATGCAACAAAAGCAGTCCAGATTCTGGTACACGCAGCCCTGCCAGGACTGAAGCCAGGGTGGATTTTCCGCCACCGGACGGACCCTCCAACAAGATCCGATCTCCCGTACGGACTGCCAGTGAACAATCTCGCAAGACTAGTCTGCCATGCGAGCGGTAACGGAAATTAATATCGCGCGTCAAGAGAATGACTTCTTTAGTCTCTTTCTCAACTCCGTCCACCGAATCCTTTGTTATCACCACCGGTTGGCTATCCCGCGGGCGTGACGATGCCTGGAGCAGTGGGCGAATCTGTTCCATAGACACTAACAGAGACGAGATACTTTGCACACCAGTGATGAAACTCGTAAATGCCTGCGATGCCAGCATCACACCACCCAGGCTGATTGCCAATGCCGGAATAGATTCTGGTGCGGCGATGAGTGGCAGGGCAATCCCAACCATACCCAATATCATCCAACCGCGTGGGATAAATCCCAACTGCATAGAAATACCCGACTGGTGTACGGTCAATTGCAAATAACGGTCGAGACGAGCATCTTCCTCATCATGCCAGTGGTTGTAGTCTTGCTGTGCCAGACGAGTCCGGTGACCAACCATCCCCTCCACCAATTCATTGGTCATGTTGCGATATGCATCCGTCCAATCAAGGATACTGCGATAGAACCGCCAGCCTGAGACAAAAGCCACCAACACCCATATAAACAACAAGAGCATATGCAGCGCACCCCCAGCCCCTTGTGATAAAACCCAACCCGCCCATCCAAGCTGCATGACTGCCATTACCGCGAGAAAACCACCGCTCAGAGCCAGCATTTCCACTGCCGATGATTCCATCACCCGGCTCAGAAATTGACCTGCGCCCTGATCTCGAATCTCTTCTGGTTCGAGCTTCAATACACCATATAAAAGTCGCTGTTTGAAGATAGCGCCTGTCCCAATAGAAATTTGATTTTGAACCTGAGATGTTAATAGCTGGAGAGGAATCGTTGTAAATAACACCAAAGCCCACGCCCACAACCACGCCCATTCAAAGTGCCCTTGAAACACTCCCATACCAATCAACCACCAGGATAAAATTCCAACCGTTTGCTGTCCAAATTGGGATAAAAGCAAGATGATCAACGGTTTATATAAACGCTGCGTGCGCATCTGATCCCAAAGATTCATGCCGGGAGATTGGCGCAGCATCCAACCTGAATCTATCTTCACAGCCGAAAGTTGTTCGCGTAAGATAGCTTTGCGAACGCGATCACGGCGTTCTTCCGGTACCTCCGTTTCTGTGAGAAGCTCATCCAACGATTCTGAGAAAGGGGCTTCATTGTTGTAACACAACCAATGGCGTAGTTTCTCCACCGCTATCTTGCGAACAGCGCCATCCGGTCGGAGGATAGACACTTTACTTTTTCCACATCCAACCAGTGCCAGATATAAACTGTCATTCTCCTCCCCTAAAACCATTTGAGTGGTGGAAACAATATCACGGGGCAATTTTAATATGGCAGGTGCGGCGTTACGAACCATTTCCTCGACATCGGTATAAACTGCATCAATTGGCTCTACCTCTAATCCCATACCGCTGGCAGCCGAATCCAACCATCGTCCCAGATCTTCGCTATCCGCGTGCCAGAGCTGCTCTGGCACGGGTGGAATTTCCTTTGCCTTGGGATAGAGCCTACCCTTTTGGGCTAGCACTTCAATAAGCTCGCCCAAGCGCGAGACATGCCAGGTTAATGGATCTAATTCAGAGGTCACCGGGTTGCCTGCCATATATGTTCGACAAGATAACCGTATTCCTTTGCCGAACGACTGGAGCTGGCTTGCTCAAAGATGGTTTTCCCTTCAGCAGCACATTCTCGTAATACCGTCGCTCGGTGGATCGGAGAAAGTAATAAGTCATTGAAATGTTTCTTTAAATCCTGGGTAGTAGCTTTGGTCTCACGGGTAACATCGTCATAAAAGGTGGGTACAATTCCCACAACTTTACCTTTCCACTGATGCTCCTTCTCCAGGGATTTTAAGGTATCCAGAATGCTGAAAACGCCGTCGGTCGCCAGAAAGTCAGTCGCACAGGGTATCAAAACCAGATTTGAAGCCCATAAAGCCTGGGATTGAAGATCACCCGCACTGGGAGCGGTATCCAAAACCACATAATCGTATCCGTCTTCTCCAGCCGGTTGAAGTACACTATGGACAAATGAAATCGGTGTGCGTTGAACGGTCAAGACTGCCTGAGCGATGGCGGTTTTTTTATCTCCAAGAATAATGTACAATCCTTCGCGTTCCGTATATCGAATCACTTTCTGCGGCGGCATTTCCGACACTAACAAATTAAAAGCTTCGGATGCCTGCTCAAACCCTAACAATGCCGCACACTGCCCTTGAGGATCCAGGTCAACCAGCAGCACCTTACTGCCGCGTAATGCCAAACCGTGGGCGAGATTCACGGCAGTGGTCGTTTTACCAACCCCGCCTTTTTGATTGGCTACAGTAATAAAGGTTGTCATCTCAAATCTCCTAAGAACATCCAACAAAAACAAAAATCATTCGGTTTCCTTCAATTGTCCATTTTCCAGCCAAAGACGCCGCCAACCGCTGCTTGCCCAAAGTCCAACTCGTACCGCTTCTTCAGCTTCCATGAGTGCGCGATAACGTGAATCAGGATTCTCCAAAAGAGTAGCCGGTAAATCGTCTTCTGCCACATGACCATTTTCTATGACCAATACACGCTCAAAGGTCTGGGTTTCACTCACATCATGAGTAACACAAATCAGAGTGGCAGAGTGCCAATACTGGCGCGCCATCGCAAGTAATTTCCGTCGTTTTTCACGATCCAAGCCGCGGAACGGTTCATCCAGAATCACCAGGCGGGCAGACTTGCGCAACATCGCTCGTCCCAAACGAACACGCTGTCCTTCGCCGCCAGAAACCAACCCGCCGCTTTCGCCAAGAGCAGTTTGCATACCATCGGGTAATTTCGAAAGAATTTCAAATAAATCCGCCTGCTCTATTACATCCTGAATCAGGGCAGCAGAACGGTTGTGCGTACCGTATAATAGGTTTTCCAACAGAGATCGATTCCATATCTGAACTGCTGGATCCACCCAGGTTATCTCCTGACGCAAGGCTCGCAGCCGTTTACCGGTAAGCTGCTCATTATCAATCCAAATTTTACCAGACGCAGCTCGATGCCATCCAAGTAAGAGACTGACCAAACTGGATTTGCCTGCTCCAGAAGGACCAACGATAGCTACATGCTCGCCAGCGTGAATGATAAGGTTAACATCTTCCAGGATGGTATGTCCGCTGGCAACCACGCTCACATCCTTGAATTTGATTTGGACCGCATTAGCAGACTGAGGATGCGTTGGTTCCAGGGCACCATCTGCCAGATTGTCCTCTACTTGGATGTCCTCTCCAGCAGAGGATGTTTCCCCAAAATCGGCGTCTTCATCTGGAGCGGTCAGAGGTTCCAAAACACGCAGCATGGAATTACGCTGCATCGGGTATTGCTGTACCAGCAAGACCAGGTTTTGTCCTAGAGAAGGCAAATTCAATGTCCAATAAAATAAGAGCAGGATTCCTTGCGTATTTCCTCCTTGGGAAATGAAATTAAAAAGAATCCACACTGCAAAAATGGAATAGCTGACAGCACTAACCGCCTGGATGATCCGCCCGATCTCCAAAGATTCCAGACTGGCATGCACCCACTCAACTAATAAATTCTCATGTTCACGGCGCATAGCACGCTCAGCCCCATGGGTACGGATAGGAATCAAACCTAAAAGCGAATCCAGGTAAAAACGGTCAAGTGCACCTAAATGAGTACGGGCACGTAAATCACGCTCATCCAGAAATGGCTTCGTGGCAATGGTCAGGAAAATAAAAAAACTGGTTGCTATAATAGATAGAGGTGCACTGATCGGATCCAGCCAGATGATCCCAATCGTCGTAAAAATCAACTGAAAAAAAGTACGTAAAAAAGTTACTCCCATTTCCGGCAGCGTACGTAACATACGCAATTCATGGGCGCGTTGGGTCATATCTGAGATTAGGCGGCTGTGAAAATAACGATCGCTCAGCTTAGGTAGCTTTTCCAAAAAAGCGATGCGCATACGCGTCTCGAGCCGCCGCCCGATACGCATTACCGTAGTTGATATTGGCAATTCCAAGCCAGCCATCAGCACGAAGAAAGCGAAGAACATTCCTATCGCCAATGTCCTCTGCCCAAAATGAGAAAACATGTTTCCAACTGCCAGAATACCCTGCAATAAAGTTGCCTCAATAAGGACACCAGCGGTCGCCATTATTAGAGCAAATACGACCATTATAGGGGAAAAAAGCCCATCCTGACGTAACATATTGAACATCTCTTGCGCCGGCTTGACCGGTTTTTCTTCCAATGCGGCAATAAGCTCTGGCGATAGAGGTTGCGGTGCAGCAATTTCTTCTTCCTCAAACACCTGGATTTCCCCATCAAGCTCAACCGGTAAAGGCTTTCTTTCAGAAGAAAGGCGAGCTTTTCGCGTTCCGACAACTCTTACCAGCACCGCACCTCGCATATGCAGTACCAGTTCTGGATTTTCTGGAGTGACCATGTCGGATAATGGTTGAACAGACCAATACGGAGGTGGAATTGCCATACCTAATGACTGAGCAATAGTTTTTCCTTCTTCACTCATTTCGAGATGCCATTCTTCCGCCAGTCTCGCCTGTTCAATACCGCGTACATAAAAACGATCAATCACTTTGGTAGCTTCCAACCCACGTTCTATCCCACGACCACGCACCAGACTATCCACCATCCGGGTTGAAGCATCCAAGGCTGCCAGTGAACGCCAGCTATTGTCCTGAGCAGCACTGTCGATGAGAGATTTAATTTGCTCAGACTGCAACCGCATTTCAGTTAATCGCTGCTCAAGAGGTTCTATGAATCCATTGCTACCTGCCCATTCTCGCCAGCCTTCTGCTGGCACCGGATAGGTATGCACATAGACATCCTGCAAAAATCGCTGTCGGGTGGGCCAACGCCGACCGGTACCTGGATCCATCACCTGCAAGAAACGACCATGCAAACTCCAGATAACGACGAAGTGCGTCAACCCGTTGGCGAGCCGAATTACGACAATCGCCGGTAAAGTGCCTGCTGAAGAAATTAAGAGATGATCGAGCGGAACCATGATCTGTTCGGATTCCAGCCCCAATTGGTTGGCTACATCTTCCATCGTATCAATGGATGTACCATCAACATTTGTCTGGCAAGCCTCACGCAAACGCCCATAACTAACTGATATGCCGAATCCTTCCAAGAGTGCCTTCAAGGATGCTGGACCGCAATCCATTGCCGATGTTTGGACGACTTCTGGCACGAAGAAACGCCGCTCTTGTATCAGTTCAGTCATTGGGTCCTTGAGGATTAGGAGTCGCCGGCGAAGCATTCATATATTGTTTTGAAGCCCGCTGCACCAGAATAAATGGAGAAATACTTTCGACCTCAACCTCAAGACGCGTTTTCGTATTTTTGGGGGGTGGGTCTCCCTGTATAAAGATCGTATAGAAAGTGTCTTCCAGAGGAGCAAGATTCACGACAATTTGACCACCTGTACGACTGGAATCCACTTTCATTACCATTGCTTTAATAGAAGTTGTTTTTTCTGTACCACCATTTTGGGTATTTCCTTCAACCGGTAGCTTTTGTTCCACATGTAGAAGTGCCATCTGTCCTGCCTGGATTCGTTCTTTTGCCTTTACCGGATAGTTCGCTTCAATTTCTCCATTTTTTGTAATCTGAAGATCAGTGCTGATCTCATACATTGAAATACGCGCTAGAAAAAACCAGATGATCCAGGCTGATAAAAGTGTTACGCTTGCAATCAAGCCGATCAGAGAGAGTGTGAAACGATCTAAACGCAATGAACGCATTGAACGTGTAAAGGGAGTGGACATGCCTACCTCAATTATTTATCGCCCGAATATTGCCAGTGCAGATTTTTCTTCTCTGCCGAAATCCCAGCCATTTATCCATAACTGAACCAGCGTAGGAATGAAATTCTGGCAATACTGGTTAAGTTCAATGTATGAAATACCAGTTGGCAAATCCCCTTTCTTATGCAACATCGCCAATAAAAGTTCACGCGCCTCAATCAGATAGGTTACGTCATGGGCTGCATAGGATAATTGTTTCTCTGTCAATTTATCCGAAAGCCAAAATGTGGACTGTTCAGATTTGTTCATTTCTACCCCCATAAGTTCTTTTACCAAACTCATCAGACTATGCTCTCCTGTATAAGTACGAGCCAACTTGCTTGCGATTTTCGTACAGAATACATTCTGCACTTCTACCCCAAGAGACTTAAGAATAAAACCGCAATCCATGATTGCAAAATGAAATATTTTAAGAACCTGCGCATCCTGAAAAAACGCTTTCAATCCGGCAGATTCTCGCCAATCATGAGTCTTCACAAGACGTACATAACCGTCTGCACTGCACATTTGCACCAAACAAAGCACATCCCGATGAGGATTCAATCCCGTCATTTCACAATCCACTGCCACAATGCCTGACTGGCGGTAATGTTCAAGGTCAACAGACGTTAAATCGTCTTGCAAAAAAAGTGTTTTTGGTGTTATCTTAACGCTCATTATTCACTCTCCAAGTTCAAGAATTATCAGACCAGCGATAGAGTCCATTATTCTTAATATCATCTTCCAATAATTTTTCTGCCTCATTGTAAGAAACAGCTTTTGTGAACAGAAATCCCTGTCCATATCTGCATTCCCACCCTCTAATTAAAGCCAGCATATCGGTAGTTTCAATACCTTTTACAACCGCATTCAAACCCAATTCATGCGCTAGAAGGAAGATGGTTTGCAGCATTTTTTCATAACTTTGCTTCTCAATTGCCCCTTCAATAATTGAGCGTTCAATCTTAATTCCATCGACCGGTAATAGATGCAAGGAATTCAACGAGGAATAACCAATCCCAAAATCATCCGCAAGTATGTGCATCCCTTGCTTCCGTAATTGTGCCAAGCTCCTCGAAACATCTTCTGGAATATCATTCAGCAGCGTTTCGGAAATTTCAAGGCTCGAACCACGCAAATCCATTCCAGTTTCATTTTTTGTTTTAAGAATAAAGTCCACTAGATCTGGCTCTTTTACAGTACGACCAGATAAATTAATACTGATACTCATAGGGGGAAAAGTGTGGTGTTTTTTCTGCCAGAGGCTGATCTGTTTAAACGACTTCTGTATCACCAGACGATCCAAAGATACAATCATTCCCATAGCTTCTGCCAGAGGAATAAAATGATCGGGGAAAATCAATCCTCGCTGGGGATGGTTCCAACGAACCAGCGCTTCAAAACCAGAAATTCTACCTGTTTCCAACATAACAACTGGTTGGTAATATACTTCAATTTCATCTTGATTCTCAATTGCGTGATGTAGTTCAGATTCCAATTCCAGATTAACGACCGCCGTATTCCGATCGTCATAACCGAAGATAACCCATTTCTTTCTTTCGTTCATCTTTTTAGCTTGTTGAATAGCAGTTTCGGCGTCGCGCAAAACCTCATCTGACTGGGTGTAGGGTGAAAAACGCAAGCGGGCTGCATTTACTCCCAGCACAACACCAAAACTAAGGGACACCGCAACTTCATAACCTTCAATGTCCACAGGCGCCGCTAATTGCTCCTGTATTTGTCCAATAAAGCGATTGACGTTTTCTACTGAAGAAACATTCTCCAACAACACACCAAACTCATCTTCGCCTATTCTAGCAGCCGTGTCTACCGGGCGGATTAATTGCTTAACCATAAAACTAATTTCTACCAGAAGAAGGTCTGCTATTTGATGACCATAAACTTCATTAACCCGCTTAAACTGGTCAATGTCCATAATGACAACGGAGTATTCATAATCTTGATGTTCTTGCGCCAACTTAATAGAACTGGACAAGCGGTCCAAAAACAAGACCCGATTTGGAAGAGCAGTCAGATTATCATAAAAAGCATCTTGCTGTAATTGTTCTTCAATCCGCTTTCGATAGGTAATATCCGTCTGTGAACCAACGATACGGTATGCCTTACCAGAATCATCCCGGATCGCCAGTCCACGTGTCAGAACATGACGATATGTCCTATCTTTATGCAGCATACGGTATTCTTCTACTAGAAAAGGAGAATCTCCTTCTAAATGGTTAAGGATACTTGTCCGCAGTCTAGTAAGATCATAAGGATCAACTCTGTTGAACCATTCATCATTACTATGTTTTATTTCCTGGTCTTCGTATCCTAAAATTGCCTTCCAGCGCGGCGAGAAGTAAATCTGCTCGTTACGCAGGTCCCAATCCCAGATGCCATCGTTCGAACCCTGTACAGCGAGTGCGTATCTCTCCTCGCTTTCTCTTAAAGCCTGTTCAGCCTGCATCCGTTCGGTTATTTGGGATTGCAATGATAGGTTTATATATTCCAGATCACTCGTCCTTTCAGCAACCTTTTTTTCCAGGATCGCATTCGCTTCCTGAAGTTGTTTCTGGAAATAATAGAGCTTAAGATGTGTTTCAACTCGCGCCAGAACTTCCTGCACTTGAAAAGGCTTAGATATATAATCCACGCCTCCAACATCGAATGCATTCATTTTTTCTTCGGTAGCTTCCAACGCACTGATAAATATGACCGGTATATGATATGTCTTCATGTCCGCTTTCAGACGGCGACACACCTCAAATCCATCCATCTCTGGCATCTGGATATCCAAAAGAATCAGGTCAGGCGTCTTTTCTTCCACTGCCTTTAAAGCCAAAACACCGTTGGAAGCAGACCGTAAGGAAAATCCTTGCTGGCTCAACATACGGGTTAATAGGTGTAGATTTACTGGAGCATCATCGACTAATAAAATATCCGCATTCGGGATATACTCTGTTGGGAAATTTGCGTTGTTCTGATCAAACATAAGTTTTCACCATAGCGTGATCCAAGAATCAAAAAACAGCCAAAATTTGAAGTCCATTTTATTATAATCTATAGTGTAAAAGAACGCCGATCTAATTAATTCTCATTACTGAGGATTTCCCACTCCGCGTAAAGAACATCCAATGCCTGCTGAGATTGCATAAAACTTTCTCCAAGGCGGTGAACTTCAGCATAGTCCAACGGGGGATTTTCTAATTGTACTGTCAGATCGTTGACTTGTGCTTCAAGTACGGCAATCTCATTTTCCAATTCATCCAGACGCGCTGTCCGGCGGCGCTGCTGGGTCTGCAAGCGATTCTTCTCTGTCTTTAACGATCCGCCCGTTGGTATGGAAATCGTTGAACTTCTCTGCTCAAGAGATATCGCCTGATCTTTACGTACTTCCATTTCACGGTATTCGGCATACGTTCCACGAAATACGTCAAAATATCCCTGCCTGTTATTCGATTCATCTGCCTTAATTTCCCAGATTTGGGTAGCCAATTGGTTAATCAAATAACGATCATGCGATACAAGCAAGATCGTCCCCTGAAATTCAGATAAAACGGATTGAAGAATTTCTTGGGCAGGTATATCCAGATGATTGGTTGGTTCATCCAATAACAACAAATTGGCATTTTCGAGTGCTAGCTTTGCCAAAGCCAAGCGGCCGCGCTCACCACCCGATAGAGATTTGACCGGTTTGAAGACTTCATCACCGCTAAAAAGATAACGACCCAAATATTTTCGAATTTGCTCATGAAGCATGGTAGGAGCGGCAGCTTCAATCTCCTGAAAAAGGGTAAAATCACCATGCAAATCTTCATGCGCTTGTGCAAAATATCCAATTCGCAGACTGGAACCCAGGGATACTTCTCCAGAAAGAGGAGAAATCCGTCCCAGAATCGTCTTGAGGAATGTAGTTTTACCGATTCCATTTGCTCCTATCAAAGCCGCACATTCTAAACGGCGCAATTCCAAATCCGGGGCAGTAAATAATGGATGTTCTGGATACCCAACAACCAAATTTTTCGATCTAAGAACGATATCGCCGCTGCGCTCCCAAGAACGTAGAGCAAGGTTAATCTCCAAAGGCTGATGTCCAGAATAAGGATCGCGCAGCCCAGCCAGGCGGCGCGTAGCTTCGTCCACACTCATCATACTGATGGATGTGCTTACTTCTTGGCTAACACGTGCCCACTGTTTTGTGAGAACTGCTTCAAAACCAATCTGCTCAATCGCCTCAATAATTCGGCTGATCCGGCGCAATTTTCCTTTTGCCTGAGTTACATTCTGAGCTGCAATATTACGGCGCACATAATCCAATTCTTTCTCCAGTCGTTCTTTCTCGGCAAAGAAGTTCTGCCGGCGTTCTTCCCAGCGCTGTTCACGTGTCTGAAGATATGAACTATAATTCCCACGATACACCTCAATAATTCCCGCACTCATCTCCCACACTACATTGCATACTTTATCTAAAAAATATCGGTCATGTGAAACAACCAATGCAGCCCCTTCCCATTGGCTAAGATAACTTTCAAGCCATTCGACTGCTTTGATATCCAAATGATTTGTCGGCTCATCCAATATAAGTAAATCAGGCGCTGACAACAAAAGACGCACCATCGCGACCCGCGTCCTTTGTCCTAATGACAGGTGGATAATGGGTTGTTGGTAATCTTGCTCAGAAAATCCCAATCCCGAAAGAACCTGGCGTATTCGAGTAGGATACGTATACCCACCCCGATGTTCAAACTCATGCTGCAACTTACCATATATTTCAAGCTGTTCATCCAAACCACCGGAAGAAGCAGTATCCGCCAAACGATGGCTGAGTTGATTCATCTCGTCTTCCAGGGAACGCAAATCGCTAAAAACCGATAGACATTCATCCCATAGTGTACGGTCAGTATCTACTAGTTCATCTCCCCATGTTCCACGCTCCTGAGGCAAATAACCGATTTTTAAATCACGGGCACGATGGAGCTTTCCTTCGCTGGATGTGTCCTGCCCAATCAAGATTTTTAACAAGGTGGTCTTACCCACACCATTCGGTCCCACCAAAGCAATTCGGGCGTGTGAGGGAATATTCAATGATAGATTGCGAAAGATATCGTTCACCCCGTAGGATTTACGAAGGTCAGAAGCCGTGATTAAAGACATAAATAACCATGATCCATGTTGATGTTAAGAATTGGTTAGTAAACCAGAGCTAATTTTACCCTAAGATAGGCTTATGGTATAATGTTTGCGAGGTAAAAATATGGGAAATACGAATTTCAACATTAAGAGAATCATATTTATGGCAGTCATTCTATTGATTGGACTGGCTGCTGGAATTGTGATTTTTATTATCATCCGAAATGGTACACAATCCTGGAATATAACCAAATTGCCCGGGATTGTGATTAAGGAAAATGCTCCAACCCCTGCGCCAAAACAACCTGGGGAACAATCACCAGCCCAGCAAATTGTACCCACCATGCCACCTCCTGAAGTCAATGCGCCACCAGCCTGGGACAGCGCTACGCGCGTCAGCATCCTGGTTTTGGGTTTGGATTATCGTGATTGGCAAGCAAACGAAGGTCCGTCGCGCAGTGATACAATGATTTTGCTAACGTTTGACCCGCTTGCGAAAACCGCAGGAATGATATCCATTCCACGCGACTTATGGGTTACCATCCCTGGCTACAAAAACGACCGGATCAACGTTGCATACTCTCTTGGAGAAGGGTCCAAATTGCCCGGCGGTGGTTCCAAGATGGCAGCCAAAACAGTAGAAGCTTTACTAGGTATACCGATTCAATATCAGGCACAAGTTGATTTCAGCGCATTTGTTACCTTTATTGACGCCATCGGCGGCATTAAAGTGACTGTTTCGCAAGAAATAAAAGTTGATATGCTCGGACGCGATGAATTGACCACCAACAAAAAAACCGGTAAAAAAGTCCTCGGGGATAAAAGTGTAAAGGTATTAAAACCGGGTAAATATAACATGGATGGTGAATTGGCTCTGGCTTATGCTCGCCAACGTTATGGTCAAGGCGGTGATTTTGACCGGTCATTAAGACAGCAGCAAGTCATTTTCGCTATTCGAGACAGAATGTTACAATTCGACAAATTAGGAACTCTATTCACTGAAGCCCCCAAGTTATATCAAAAAATCGCCAGCGGTGTCCATACCAACATGACGTTTGATGAAGCCATGCAATTAGGCTGGCTGGCTAAGGATATTCCGCTAACAAAAATACAAAAAGGAACGATTGGTAAAGACCAGGTTGTATTCATGGATATGAGTGGACAATCTGTCCTTAAACCACGCCCAGAGCAAATCCGCCTTTTACGCGATCAGATTTTTGCCAGCAGTACGTCAAACAGCCCCATTTTCAAACAGGGACTCGAAGTAGCCGTTCAGGCAGAACATGCCAAAATTGCCGTACTCAATGGAACCCCTGGTTCTGGTAAAGCAGAAAAAACGGGACCTTATCTCACCTCATTAGGTTTGAATGTTGCTCAAACAGGTGATGCAGGGCAGGCTGCATCGGTTTCCACAATCATCGATTACACCGGCAGCCCCTACACAATTTCATACATTCAGAGGTTTATGAAAATAAATCCCAATATGGTACTGAGTAAGTTTGATCCGAAAAGTCCCGTTGATATGGCAATTGTGCTAGGTAATGACTGGAATCAACCTTGACGATTCCTTTATGGAGGAGCAAAGGTCAACAACCATGTTCCTCCATAACGCTCCTGGCGGCTGGTCTCACATTCCTCTATTTTGAGATCATTAATTAATTCCTCACTCCCCATTAATCGAAGAGAATAAACGGTTTTGGGTATGAGTGAAAAATCAGCATAGCCTAAGCCAATATCCGGTTTTAGACCAGTTATGAAGGTATCCTGTCCCCCCTGCCAATTAATTAATACCTGAACACCAGTAATCGGCTTTTGCGATGCATCGGCAACCTGGATTTGAATCATCGGTTTCTTGAGACCCGGATCACAAATTAGCTTTTTCGACTTAAGCACATAGGATGGGGCAGGGGTCAAACTCGGCGTTGTACTTGGCAAAGGAATGAATGACTGACCTTGAGTCATTGTTACAGAAGGGATAACAGCAATTTCTGTGTTGACTTTCGTTACTGGCGGAGTTAGCTCAGCCGAGGAAATTCTCTCCGCTGGTGTCGGTGTCGCGGATTCGCTTTCGGACAATGTCGGCACCTGTGTATCGGGTACTTCTGTGTCAGGAATCGGCGTAGCTTGAGAGACATCGCTTGGGGTCAAAGAAGGAGTGGAACTTTGAATAGAGGTCAAGCTTGGGGCAGGAGTTGGGCGTTGCCCCAGCGCAGCCGCAAGCATACCCAGTGCCTTTGTTTCCGTCTCCGGTTTCCCTTCAGCCACAGCTTGTTGTGCCTGGGCTACCAGTTTATTGGAGGATAAGGCAATCGTAGTTGCTTTATCTTTCGGTTTGTTATGGTCATCAACATCAAGGAGAGCAAGCCTCTCTTTAGCTTTTACCAGATCACCGTTAACCGCGTAACTTAAAGCTATCAGCACACGATATTGATCTTTAAAGTCATTTCGCAAAGAGGACGGAGGGGTATCCACATATTCTACCGGTGATACCCACCAGGCATAACCCAATCCAAATAAAACACCCAGAATGATGCCTGTCAATAAGTACCATGGTTTTCTTTGTTCCACATCTCTAGGCTTGTTCATGGAGTTTTCTTTACCGGAGGCGTATTCATAGAAGGAGAATTATAATTCTGCAACGCATTTTCAAGGTTGCGAATGCGCTGCAAATCCACATCACGGGAATTTGCTTGGGTTGCCGAAAGCAAAGCATCCTGCACAGTTTCTTGTGCAGAAGCCCCCCCCAATAATGCCAAACGCCGCGCCGCAAGTTCGGGATTGTGTTCAATTTGATAGGCTTCGGCAACCATCCAGACATAATCCGTTTTATAAACTTCGCGCAAGGAGGCTGGGGTTGTATCCACATACTGCACTGGATTGATTACCCAGCCATAGTATAAGCCTATTACAGCACCTACCAATATTGCCACAAAAAAACTGATCCATCGCAAAGGCATCATCTTTACCTCGAATTATCCTGACAACGATTGGTTATTATGAAAATTATAACATTAAAGCGCATAGATTCGTGAGTCAATAGGTAAAGACCCCATTCAAATCACTCCAACTCAAACTTTGCGTTTCTACTAACGGATAGTATTATACCTACACTTTACATAAACGGCAATTCTAATCATTAGCAACTGGCGAAAAAATATTCCCCAGCCCATCTCTGGTATTCGAGAATATGCTACCACAAACGATGTAAGTCGAGAAGTAAGGGGTAACTATCTGCAAGCATTTTTAGAACTTGCTATGTGGGGAAATTCAAGCCTGAAGCGAACCGGGTAACAGGTCAACTTCCAATGCCCGCTTACCCACCAAATCAAAACAACCTGATCAGATTCCCAACCAAAAATCTATTTTTTATCTACGACACATCGAAATCCAAGAATATCCAAAGAGGTGGTAGGTGGCATACCAATACGCGCCACAACCCGTAGACGAGCAACATCTTTATCTATCCAAGAGCCGCCTCGTATTACCCGATATATCCCATTTTCAGGACCCGTTGGGTTCTCTTTCGATAAATTCGCTTTGTAAGAAATGGCATACCAATCTGATACCCATTCCTCCACATTTCCCGCCATATCCAGCATACCATAAGGACTGGCACCAGCCAAAAAACTTCCTACTGGCGCAGTGCTTTGATATTTGTCATCCTGCGTTTGATCCCGGTTGGATGAAGTACATTGGCTGTCGCAATAGTTCAGGTATTTTGCTCCGGGAAGATCAATTCCCCAAGGAAACCGTCTGCCATCTGTACCCCGCGCTGCTTTTTCCCATTCTGCCTCGGTCGGTAATCGACCACCAGTCCATGAACAATACGACTGAACCTGTTCCCAATTGATCTGAACCACTGGATGGTTTTCGAACATACTCATCGGGAAATGACTGGTGGGTAAATTATCTCCTTTAGGTGGCGTACAGGCTTTTGCCTCAACGCATTGTTTATACATGGCATTTGTAACTTCAGTACGATAAATCCAATAATCCTTTAGAGAAACCAGGTGAGGAGGTCCTTCCATACCTGCATAATAGGGATCTGACCGGTTATCACTCCCCATTAAAAATTCACCAGATGGTATGAGAATAAGGGTCGCACCATCGACTTCATTCACTTTTGTTTGAGGCTCCACCGCTCCCATCGGAGCAGGAGTAGGTTTGATACCAGAATTCAAATCCTGAGCCACGGTACCTGTCATGCCGGGAGTAATTCCTTGGGTTGGCACTTCCTGATTTGGAGAAAGCGTATTAGAGGTTTGAATAACCGGTACGGGTATTTGAGTCATGTCAGCGTTCGTGTTTTCTTGCGCTGCTGTTGGAGACAAACTTTCTGTCTTTTGAGGTTTTGCTGTCTTTTTCCGTACAACTGTAGAAGTTGGTAATATATCCTCTACGGTACCCGTCTGTAATGATTCATCCGGCAGTTGCGTAAGGCTTATGGCTGGCAGAGTCGCAATTGGTTTATACTGAGTTGCGATAAGGGTTAATGCTGCATCCTCAGATGATATACGCGATCCAGAACGATCCAAAAGAATCTTTCCGCCTAAACCGAGTGCTGCAATAAAGAAGATGGCTGCTATACTCACCCCAATGATCAAGATTGATCGCCGGGGTGTTTTTTTAACTCGCCTTTGCAACAGATCCTGGGTGGTTTCGGTTTTTTGTTTCAGTCCTGGTTTCATCGATCGTTTAACAGGAGCAGGAGAAACTTCCCGTGCCCCCTCTTTATTGGCAGGTTGTACATCTTTTTCTAATTGCTCAATCTGCCTGGATTCACCTTCCCTATCGTCAGCAGAAGAACGAAGTGGTTTTAACGGCGGTTTTGGAACATCCCGTACCAGATGATCAGAAAAAGATGCGCCGCACGAGGAACATGTCTCAGCCTCTATTACGGAGATCAATCCACAAGCACGACAGATGCGTTTTGCAGCCATGTTATCATTTACCTGACGGGGAGGCAAGTCAGCATGCAAACGACGCCCACAGGAAATACAGTAATCCTCATCCGCTGGTATGACGAGGTTACAATACTCACAAATAACCGGAGGTGCTGTTATTTTAACTTCTGAAGAAGGAGTCACCGCTGCATTAAAGACCGTTCCACAGGATGCACAAACGCTTGTTCCGATAGAAGACAACAAGCCACAAGTCGGACAAGAAATTTTCGAGTTTACAGGTGATTCTACTATGGATTGCGAGTCTCTTATCTCGCTTTGCTCAGTTACAGGAAGAGGTACAACTTCTCCTTGCGCTCCATCATAAGTTATTTCTTCTTGATCGCCATCTATGACCGGCAATCCAATATTTTCACCCGGCGGAACTTCTTTAAGTAAGGAGACGCCTATCTGTGTTTCATCCTCATCTGCATCAACATCATGCCCGCAGATTACACAAAATTTTACATCACGCTGCAATTCATTACCGCAATGCAGACATAGGTTGAGACTTTCAGGCGGCAATAAAACCGAAGCGCCACAGCTCGTGCAAAATTGTACATCAGATGGAGTCTCAACGCCACAATTGGAACAAGAAGTCGTCAC
>JBAXBF010000039.1:0-16757 GCA_037142095.1 Chloroflexota bacterium | reverse complement strand
TGTGATATCCTGCTTGTTCCCAAAATCCCAAATGGTCTTCAGTTGTAAATTCTAGCCCGCGTAACCATTTAGCCCCCTTCCAAAAATAAATAGATTTTAAATCATCTCTATTCGGAATTTGTCCGATAATACCGCGTAAGGGATAACCGTGATCTGGTGTCAGGGGCTTTCCATCATAATGGGTGGCTACAAGGAAAGCGTCTGATAAAACAATTTCAATGGGTAAATTCGCTGTAAAGCCATATTCGGCATGTTGAATAACGTATTTAGCGGAGGGTAGAATTTGAATATATTCCTTATCAATCAGGGTTTTTATGGATATACCTTCCCACTGTGTATCGAACATACTCCAGCGGGTTACGCAGTGAATGTCCATGGCAATTTGAGTACGGGGTAACTTAATAAAATCTTCCCAAGACCAACGAATTTCTTGTTTAACCTCACCCCAAATACGGAAATCCCATGTGGTTAAATTTGCATGAGGTACAGGTCCATAATGCAGAACAGGAAATTTTCTTGTCAATGCCTGACCAGGCGGAAGACGTCCCTCTTTTCTTATTTTTTCCTCCTCGAATTTCCTTTGAAATATTTCGTCCATTTGAACCTCATCTATATTTATGATATAATTAATATATTATAATTATATCATAAATAACAAGTCATTGATTATTATTTATAACGGATTTGGAAATTTCGTATATATTTTCTATCGTTACATTATTGTTACTAGTATTATCATTCAATTGTAACCAGGCAAGAAATTCTATATTGCCTTTTGGTCCTTGAATGGGCGAACGAATTATCCCATTGATAGACATATTTTGAGATTGCGCAAAAGTTAGGATATCGACTAATACTGTCAGATGGATTTGAGGATCGCGAATTACTCCCTTGCCGCGCGCAACTTCTTTCCTTCCAGCTTCAAATTGAGGCTTGATCAGGGCAATAATATTGCCAGACGGATTAAGCCATCCTCTAAATTTTGGTAAAAGAGTCTTTAGTGAGATGAAGGATGCATCAACCGTGATAAGATCAACTGTTTCTGGAAGCTTTTCGATATAACGGGCGTTAGTACCTTCCATCACAACAATCCGCCTGTCGTTTCGTAGTTTCCATTCCAGTATTCCTTCTCCAACATCAATTGCATATACACGAACTGCCCCATTTTGGATCAGGCAATCTGTAAATCCTCCCGTAGAAGCGCCAACATCAGCACAGATTTTGTTTAATACGTCATTATTAAAAGCCAAAAGGGCGGCTTCGAGTTTTTCACCGCCCCTGGATACAAAACGAGGACCTTTTATTATCGTAATTTCCGAATCTATTGTAATTTTCGTGGCGGGTTTTAGAATAATTTGCCCATTGACATTTATCTCTCCAGCCATTATCAGACGTTGTGCTAGAGAACGGCTGTCGATAAGCCCTTTTTCCACCAGCAAAACATCTAGACGCTCCTTTTCCATTATTTAATCGGTTCTAATCTAGCTGTAAAATGCCTTAAGAATTCAGGAGCTTCAACAATCCTGTAGCCACGTACTTTATCCTTTTTCTGGGCGATAGTACTTATAGTCTTGACAACATAATCCAGATGACTTTGTGTATAGACACGTCGTGGAATGGCGAGGCGTGTCATTTCGAGAGCTGGGTAGATCATTTCTTTTGTAACGGGATCGGGGTGTCCGAACATGAGGGAACCAATTTCTGTGGTGCGAATACAACCCTCTCTATAGAGTTCTACGGAAAGAGAAAATCCAGGAAATTGTTCATGAGGAATATGAGAAAATAATCTTCCTGCGTCTACATACACGGCATGCCCGCCAGGAGGCTCAATGATCGGAATATCGTTTTCAAGAAATTTGTCAGCAAGGTAACGTGTTTGTCCTGTCCGGTATTCAAGATAATCTTCTCTTAATCCTTCTCTAAGACCTGTGGCGATCGCGTCCAGATCTCTTCCTGCTAATCCACCGTAAGAAGGGAAACCTTCTTTCATAATCAATGCTTGACATGCCTCATCGTAAAGATGTTTATCATTCATCGCAAGAAAACCACCAATGTTGACGATAGCATCTTTTTTGGCACTCATTGTGGCGCCATCGGCGAGCGAGAAGATTTCTTGAGCAATTTCCAGTGTACTTTTATTTTTATAGCCTGCTTCACGTTGTTGAATGAAATATGAATTTTCCGCATAACGACAGGCATCGATGATGAATGGAATGCCATTTTCATGGTAAATCTCTGACACCGCTCGCAAATTTTCCATCGATACGGGTTGACCGCCGCCGGAATTATTGGTAATCGTAATCATACCTATCGGAATGTTTTCCCGTCCGACTTTTTTGATGAAATCCTTAAGTTTGTTGAGGTCCATATTCCCCTTAAATGGATGATTATTAGTAGGATCCTTGGCTTCATCAATGACCAGATTAATTGGAATTGCCCCCCGTGAAAGAATATTCCCTTCCGTTGTGTCGAAATGCATATTGGATGGTACGGATTGCCCTGGTTTTAATTTAATACCCATTAACACATGTTCGGCTGCTCGTCCTTGATGTGTTGGAACAAAATAAGTGAAACCAAATATCTCTTGAATGGCTTCTTTTAATCTGAAAAAGGAACGTGCACCGGCGTATGATTCATCACCAATCATCATGGCAGCCCATTGTTCTTGACTCATTGCTCCCGTTCCAGAATCTGTGAGTAAGTCAATGTACACTTCTTCCGCTCTTATTCCGAAAACATTATATCCCGTAGCCTTGAGAGCAGCCTCTCGTTCACTAATTGGAGTTAAGCGAATAGGTTCTACCATTTTTATACGAAATGGCTCTGGAGGATAAATTGCCATATAAAAAGAATCTCCTTAAAATCAATTGTAGTTAATTGACAATAATTATACCCTATTTTATCTTGGAATTCGTTTATTTGCATTTGCGTTTCTCATAAAAATAAAATATCTGGAATTATTATCCAGGTTATAATAATCAAATGCTGAAAATATCAACTTTTATTCTTGGTATGGTTCAAACCAATGTTTACCTTATTGCCGACTCTGAAACGGGAGATACTGTCATAATCGATCCAGCCTGGGATGGCCAGGATATATTGGATACAGCACAAAAACAAAAATGGAAAATCAATCAAATCTGGATTACACATGCTCATTTTGATCACTTTGCTGGCGTTGACTTTGTTGCAAATTCATCTTTTCCAGCCATTCCTGTATGCTTACATCCGGATGATCTGGATTTATGGCGGGAAGGTGGAGGTGCCCATATCTTCAACATAGATATCAAACGCGCATCAGATCCAAATATTCATTTGCGAGATAGAGAAATTCTATCTGTTGGAAAATATTTTTTTGAGGTGCGCCATATTCCTGGTCATTCATCCGGACATGTGGTTTTTTATTGTTTCAGTGAAAAACTTATGTTTTGTGGAGATGTTATCTTTCGAGGAAGTATTGGACGTACTGATTTGCCAGGTGGCAATTTTGATACTTTGATCAATGGTATTCAAAAGCATATTCTCACACTATCTGATGACGTCTTGCTTTTGCCTGGACATGGATCGGAAACTTCTGTAGGTAGAGAAAGAAAGTCTAATCCTTATCTGAATCATTAAATTTACATTGAGATCTTCATATTGGTATAAAAAAAGAAGGAGTGATTATTATCACCCCCTTCTTTTTCTTTATTGTTTTCTGTTTATTTTGCGAAATCTACAGCTCGTGTTTCTCGGATAACTGTTACCTTTATTTGTCCTGGGTATTGCATTGTTTCCTCGACATTTTTAGCAATATTACGAGCCAATTCGATGGATGCTAAGTCATCAATTTCATCTGGGCGGACAAAAATGCGAATTTCTCTTCCTGCTTGCAAAGCGTAGCTGTGACTGACACCTTTCTGTCCGTTAGCGATATCTTCAAGTGCTCTTACGCGTTTTATATATTGTTCGAGACTTTCTCGTCGGGCTCCAGGACGTGCTCCTGAGATTGCATCTGCTGCTTCTACAATGGCTGCTTCAAGTGATTCTTGATCTGACTCGTGATGGTGAGAAGCAATTGCATTTACAACTCGGGGCTTTCCACCATATCTACGGACAAATTCCGCTCCTATCATAGCATGCGTTCCTTCCACATTGTGATCCATAGCTTTTCCTAGGTCATGTAAAAGCGCTGCTACTTTTGCGAGTTCAATATCTGCACCTAATTCGGAAGCAATTAGTACCGCGATTTTGGACGTTTCGACAGCATGAGCAAGTTGATTTTGTCCGTAAGATGTACGGAATTTTAATCGTCCAAGCATTTTTATAACTTCTGGGTGAATACCCGTAGCTCTTGCTTCGTAAACTGCCTGTTCTCCTGCCTCAACAATTTCTTTTTCCACGTCTTTACGTTCTTCCTGTAATACTTTTTCAATATAGGCAGGGTGGATACGACCATCCACAATTAACTTTTCCAAAGCACGGCGGGCAATTTCACGGCGTACAGAATCAAAACATGAGATTATGACCGCATCCGGCGTATCATCTACAATCACGTCTACTCCGGCGGCTTGCTCAAAGGCTTGAATATTGCGACCATTACGTCCGATGATGCGTCCCTTCATCTCATCAGATGGCAGAGTGACGGATTTTGTGGTAACCTCTGCGACATGATCCGACGCGATTCGTTGGATAGCATCGGTTATTATTTTCCGTGCTTTGACTTCACCTTCTTCCCGCGCTTGTGTCTCTACCTGACGAATAATCCTTGCCATGTCATCACGGGATTCTTTCTCGACTTTTGTCATCAAAATTACACGAGCTTCATCAATAGTCATTTGTGAAATTCGCTGTAATTCCTCGATCTGCTGTGAACGAAGCTTATCCATCTCATTTGATCGTTTATCAATTGTACTCTGGCGTTTATTTAACTCTTGTTGTCTACGCTCAAGACGTTCAGATCGATCGTCTATATCATTACGACGTTGCTGGATGCGATCTTCCTCTTTCAATACATCTGCACGCTTGCGGGCTACATCTTTTTCCGCAGATTCAAGCATTGCTAATGCCTCATTTTTCGTTTGAAGCGAAATTTTTGTAGCTGTTTCCTTCGCTTTTTCAACGATTTCCTCAGCTTCTTTCTCTCCTTTTTTAAGTGCTGCGCGAACTTGGTAGTATTTAAGAATATATCCTATCACAATTCCGACGATGATACTGATTAGCACAATAATAGTAGTTGTTAACGGATCTAAACTGGTCATAGATTTTCTTCCTCAATTAGATGGTTTTCTCGTGTTTTATTTCCTGACATAAATTCTTCCCACACTCGAGATACTACGTTGCTAATGGCATCATAGCTGAAACCCCGTTGTAATAAATATCTACTCAACTTATTACGAAAAGTATTTCTATCAAGATTTTGGTATTTATGAATTTGTTTTTCGGCTGCCTGGAAAGCAATTTGTTCTTCATCGATATTTGCTTTATCAAGTGCCTGGGTTATCATATTATCTGGGATACCACGTTGGCGTAGCTCCTTTTGTAGACCTCTTCTTCCTCTTGGACGGGAAGCTAAACGCGATTCAATCCAGCGTTCAGTATAAATTTGGTCATTAATTATTCCAATTTCTTTTAATCGGTTGACGATTTCGTTGATAGTTTGATCGGGAATATCTTTTTTCTGTAAATGGTTGCGTATCTCTGTCTCTGTTCGCGGACGATAGCTAATATAACTGTTGGTTATTTGATTTGCTGTTTCTCGGGCATCATCCGCAAGAATTTCCGCAATTCTAACATCATCCAGTTCTTTTCCAACATTTAGCCATGCTCCAACGATACGAGAAAGACCAAATGCAAATTCACCATCCAGAAAAACATTAATTCTCTGGTGGTTATGCTTTTGTGCGGTCAGAGCGCTAATTATATGCTTCATAATATTTGTTAAAACACAATAGCCGTGTTCCTGTTCGAGCGGCACACGGCTTTGAAAACAATACTAGGGAAATAAAATTCTTACCTTATTAATTCAAAGATAAGATGGTTTGTTAAATACTGTGGGTATTTGACCGTAATCCTCTGTTTATCTATGATCGTAGTATGTAATGAATGTGGGATACCACTTTCTAAGAGAGCAACAAAGATATCATAGATACTATTTTACTGAGCGACATCCCCCTTCGTGTTAAATCCAAACGAAATGCCGCTTTGAAATCATCATCAAATGAGGTAACGTTCTCTAACATCCATTCACCAAGAGAAAATTGGGTGAATGAGTAATTAATTATTGTTAATACCGAACAATTCATATACACAGTATTCAACTGAGTCTTGTTTTCAAAACCATAGCCGCTCAATAATTTTAAAACTAAGATTATAATAGATTTGCGGCAGAAATGAAATTATTAAGTTTATCTATTTTCCATATAATTATACACGAAATAATCATAAAATCCACAACCAATTTATTGGTTATTCTGACATTATTTTCCTTTATCTATCCATGTCGGTAAGGTCTCAATCCTTGATGGACTCGTTTTCCTGAGAGCATTTGTAAAATAAGCGGAGCAGGGCGATCTAGCTTACCACTGATTTCTTCCGAAGACATTGGGTGATTTCCATTAACCAAAAACAGCCTGAATATTGCCTCTACGAGTGATGTCGTTTCTGATATAAAATCCTCGCGTTTTGAGTAATCGGTCATCAGTAAATGCTGTAAAGCATCAACTTGTCTGACTTCTGCCGTTTGAGGATCGATGATATCGAATTTTTGTTCTTGGCTCATTTCCTGTAGTACTTGGCGATGTTCCGGAGATAGATATCCCAATAAAATGATCTGCCAATTTCGTTCGTTTTGTTTCCACCATTCGAAATCTATGTGATATGGTGTCTTTAATGTGGGTTTTATAATACTGTATCCTATTTGGGGCATAAAGACTTCCTTATCGTTTTTAAAGTAATTAATCCTTAAGATGGTAATACATGTCACCAACGTGAACAAATTGCGGTCGCGTTGTTAACAAAGCAAGTATTGGACCAGGCGGGCATCGGCGAACTAGATTAACGGCTGCATATAATTCACTGGCGTGAACATGTCCCTGGGGTGTTAATTTTGTTAGATTACGGATCATGTTCATCATTATAGATTCAAGCGAATTACGACTTTTTTGAGCATTCTGCCAAATTTCATCCAATCCTTCAATATCAGATAAAAACATTGCCATCCGCTCGTCATATTCTGCTTTAATTACTTGGCGAAGCGTCGCAAATACTATTCCACCATCAGATCCTATTAAAATTGAGCGCACATAATCTCTGCTGGATCGTTGATTACTTGTTTGAATGATTACCTCGCCCCGATTAGTACTTTTTCGCAGCCTGATAATACTGCCCGGTATCAACCCCCGCGTATTATACCATTCGGATAAACCATATACATATCCTTCTTTCCGAACGACCCAGGCGGGAAATTTATCTTTTGTGTTTCCATCGACTAACCAGAAACGGATATGGGGTGCTTCATAAGCGGTTGGAAATATCTTCTTTGCAAAATAGGATAATGGGATTGTTCCTGTACGCCAATGGGGAAATAATAATCTTAATTCCACTTTCTCAGTGTCTTGTGTTTCTTCAAATGTTGGTGTGAGTTCATCTGCTAGCCTTTGTTCCAAAGCAAGCATATCGTTTGTTAATACGGATCGGTCATATTCATCAGGTTGATAACGGAGAAAAAGAGGCGTTTCTAAAACATCTTTTGGTTCAAGGTGTTTTAAAAACCATAGCATTTCACCGGCTGGTCCTACTTCATCAAACCTTTTATCTTCCTGAAGAGCATAGTCGAGTGAAAACTGAGCCAATTTGGAATTGTTTCCTTTGTTTATATCCAAATGTTCCATAATAGATGGCGTGGGTAAGGGTCCGCCGTTACCCATATCTAGAGTTGCTTCTGCGATATTAAGATGTCCTATGTTAATATCGATCAGAAGTGCTTTGGGAAACCATCGGTCTGCTACTAGAACAAAATCTGGATTATTTATAAGTTCGTTTTGTAGTTTTTGTGTAAGGTTTTCTTGATGTGTGCTAAGAATATATTCTGAATTTAAGGATTCATCATCAAGAGTAATCTCTGGTGGATTATTTAGTACATGTTCGTCTAAATCTGTAGCGAATTCACGCAGTTCCCCATTATCGAATTTTATTTTAATAACATTGAATGGTGGTAATTCAGGATTATAACCTTGCCTATCAAGCAAAATTTCACCTTGTTGCCATCCAAGTGCTGGAAAAGCAAGAACTTGATTAACTTGATAATGATTTTTGGGTAAATAAGTATTTTTATCTCCAAGTTGCCGGCGCTTGGCTAATTCAACTTCTTGTTGGATTCGTTTACTAATCAGAACGCCTATCAATTCAAAGGAAGTCTGAGGAGTTTCCGTTTCTAAAAGATAATTATAAAGAAAATCAATATCACTTTGTTGAATATTGATATTTTTCCAATAATCGTGGCGGAGTATAAGTTTTTCCGACGTCATAAAATGCCTCAATTTTTTTTTATAATGGCTGAGAAAGCCATACAGATTTATTTGTTTATATTATAATATTAAACTCAACATTCGCGTAGATTGGTTTTTAAAAGAAAGGTTATATATATGGTTGAATCGCAAATGTCTTTACTCACAGAAATCCCTGGTGAATTACAGGCAGAAATATTTCGTGGTTTACTGGAAGCCAATGAAATTCCAGTTTTACTATCTCAAGAAGGTATAGCGAAAGTATATGGTCTCACCTTTACTGATTTAGGGATCGTTCAAATATTTGTTCCGAACGAATCTCTTCAGCTTGCACAGCAGATTCTGGCAGACTATAAATCGGGAAAATTGGAAAATTCTTTAGGTGATGAAGATGATAATCCAATCTCAAAGGATTCTATCGATGGAGATTAGCGCTTCTCTAATATTATTCCTCCTTGCTTAGCTGAGGATATTCATTCAGTAGCCAGTCGTAAGGGTCAACCTGTATACCGCCAACCCATATTTCCCAATGTAAGTGTGGGCCTGTAACGCGCCCGGTTTTCCCAATGAGACCGATTATTTGGTTTGGTTCGACCATATCTCCTAGCTTCGTCTTAATTTCTGATTGGTGGCAATACATACTATAGATTCCCCATCCATGATCAATGATTGTGGTATTGCCGCGTACATCCAATTTCCCCGAGAAGATTATCTTACCAGCACCTGGAGCGTAAATTTTAAAGCCTTCTTGCCCGCAAAAATCAAGCCCAGTATGAATATACGTAAATCCACTGCCATTATACGATCGGCGTCGCCCGTAAGTGGATGGCCAACAATCAATATATTCTTTATCTACAGGATTTTTGAATTTCCCATTCCAAAATTTTTGTGCTGTAATTTTTGAAGTTAATCCTGCGATTTGCTGTTCTTCAGGTTTGGCTATCTTGGGATCGAGTAATGTTTCATCTGTTACATTCAACTTTTCATAAACAAATTTGCTGTCTTGAATAAATATTGATTGGTCGTATGAATATATATTATCATTTCCCGTGTTGAAAGTTAACTTCAAAGGATAATACCCTGGTTCTAAACTATTATGAAGACCTTGCAAAGAAATAAACTCAGTACTTTTAGAGGATGTATTGTTGTCAGTTAGAGGAAAAAAGTTAAGTTTTTGTCCTGCCAAAGTGCCCGTAATGAAATCATTGGGCAGTTGGACAGATGAAGTGTCAATCGATAAGCGAATAGTACCCGTTTTTCCTTGCCCTAATGGTTCCGGCAGAATCGTTACTTTTTCTACAAATCCAGGCAATGCTCCAGGACCTTGTGTATTTTGTCCAGACAATTGAAGAATATCTTCTGGCATACTTTGCCAGGTATTATCAATTTGATTAATTCCCATGATAGTCCACGGGTTTGTGTTTTGAATAACCGCCAATTCTAATAATGATTCTCCCCGTAGAAGAAGCGCACGCTTTGCTGTAGTTCCATTGGTTTGCTGGGATTTTTCTAATCCTTTAATCAAAATTAAATTTGCTCCTGCATAAAGTGCGGAAGAAGGGTTCACAACTCGGTTTAATCTTGCTAATGCATCTTGTGAAACTCTGTATCGTCTGCTCAGACTGCGAAGATTTTCTCCGAATGGAAGTTTTTGAGTTATCAGGGTACCTTTAATTCCCTGAAGACCAGGCACCTTAAGTTCCATCCCAACAGTCAGTTGATTTGGATCAGAAATATTATTTGCCTTGGTTAAATCGTCAATGGTAATACTGAATTGTTGGGCAATACGCCACATATTGTCCCCTTCAGCTACTATATAAACTGGATAATCTGGTGTAGCTTCTTGGCCATAAACATATTGACTTGGGGTGGCTAGTATTACGATTAGGAACAAATTGAGCCAGAGCATTTGCTTATGATAATACTTCATTGATTGTTAAGTCTCCTCGTTATCAACGATAATTATACTATTATTTGGGTGGGGTAAGAATTATTAATCTTGTGAGATAATTCCATAAAACAGAGGTAATGGTTGGAAAGGTTCATTAGTCCATGCATGAGCTGCAAGCAGTCTCTCATGTGCGGCTTCACATGACTGGTGATTATGTGCATGAATGGTGAATAGGGGTTGACCTTTTTCAACGAAATCACCAACTTTATGGTGGATTATTATTCCAACTGCATGATCAATAGGATCGCCTTTTTTCAATCGTCCAGCCCCAAGCATAACGGATACTTCGCCAACTTCGCGAGCATGGATCCCTAATATATGTCCTGTAACTGGAGATGGGACTGTTTTTATGATGGGGGACTTAGGCAGGTTTGATGGATCATCCACATAGGATACATTTCCGCCTTGTGCAATGATTAATTGTCTAAATTTTTTCCATGCCGATCCATCTCTTAATGCATTTTCAACTATCACACGAGCTTTATCTAAATTCTCTGCCAATTTTCCAAGGGTAAGCATATGAGTCGCAAGAACAATACAATGTTCTCTAAAGTCAGTGGGTCCAATATCGTGTAATATCTGAATGGCCTCATGTAATTCTAACGAATTTCCAACTGCATGACCCAAAGGTTGATTCATGTCCGATAAAATAGCAATAGCTTTACGTCCTGTCAGTTGCGCGATATTTACCATTAACTCCGCTAATTGGCGCCCATCTTTAAGAGTGGGCATGAAGGCACCTAGTCCTATCTTTACATCTAGGACCATCGCCTGCGCACCACCTGCAATTTTCTTACTCATTATTGAAGATGCGATTAAGGGTAATGATTGAACCGTTCCAGTCACATCTCTTAATGCATATAATTTTCCGTCTGCTGGTGCGAGATCTGCGCTTTGTCCTGTCAAGACGATACCGATTTCTCTTAATTGATTAATAAATTCGTCTGTTTTAAGATCTGCACGAAATCCAGGGATTGTTTCGAGCTTATCAATTGTCCCACCGCTGAAACCAAGACTACGTCCAGACATTTTACCAACCGGCAATCCACAAGCTGCGACCAATGGCGCGACGACCAGGGTAGTCTTATCTCCAACACCCCCAGTTGAATGTTTATCTACAACGATTGAGACAACATCGGATAGGTCAAGCACATCACCGGATGCAGCCATTGAAAGGGTTAAGTCCGTTGTCTCACGAGCGTTCATACCATTTAAAAGAACTGCCATAGCCCACGCAGCGGCTTGATAATCTGGAATATCTCCCTGTGTATAACCATGTATGAAAAAGGCGATTTCTTCTCTATTAAGCTCAAGCCCATCACGTTTTTTTATTATGACATCGACTGCTCGCATTTTATTACTCCTTAAAATTATAAAATCAACATTGCGTCACCGAAGGAATAAAAATGATAACCGTTTAGCTTTGCTTGTTCATAGCTACGCATGATTAATTCTCTCCCTGCGAAAGCGCTAACAAGCATGATCAAAGTTGATTTTGGTAAGTGAAAATTGGTAATCATACCATCAACCATTTTAAAGTGATATCCAGGTAGGATGAATAATCGTGTTTGCCCACAAAAATTTTGACCATAATTATTCTGACCCATCTGTGCAGCGCTTTCTAGTGCACGTACACTTGTTGTTCCTACTGCAATGACCCTTCTCCCATTTTGTTTTGCTTGATTCAAAATATCAATAGTTTGGCTTGAGACCTCACACCATTCAGAGTGGATCCGATGATCTTTCGGATATTCTTCATTCACAGGTAGAAAAGTATCTAACCCAATATGAAGTGTCACCGTAATTATTTCTATGCCTTTGCTCTTTAATCCATCTAAAAGTTCCTGTGTGAAATGAAGTCCAGCGGTAGGTGCCGCGGCAGATCCGGAATCCTTTGCATAAACAGTTTGATACTGAGATGGATCGGATATTGGGGTCGTGATATAAGGAGGTAACGGTATATTACCAATTTGAGGTAGAAACGTATCAATAGGCTGATCAAAACGGACTAGTCGTTGTGCCCCATCTAATTCATTTATAACGGTAGCTTTGTGTTTATCACCTATATATAATCGTTGTCCGATCTTAATATGTTTTCCGCCTATTAGAGTCTCCCAGATAAATTCATCTTCTCTACGTAAGAGTAAAATCTCAACTTTTCCTCCAGTAGGGAATTTTTTTGCAAATAATCGGGCAGGTATAACGCGGGTTTGATTTAAAACGAGAATGTCCCCTTTTTTTAAGTAATTTCCGATATCATGAAAAATCGCATGCTCGATCCGTTGGCTATCACGATGCAAAATCAGTAATTTTGCCGAATCGCGTGGTTCAGCAGGTGTTTGAGCAATTAATTCCTGTGGTAAATCGTAGTCAAAATCTGTGGTTTTGATAATAACCTTCCGATCAACGGTTCAATAATCGAAATTATGACGATTAAAAGAGCCTTTCTTGTTTATTCTCTGGAAAAGGTATATTTAAGTGCTCATAAGCAAAACGCGTAGCAGTTCTACCTTGGGGAGTTCGGTCCAGAAATCCAAGCTGAAGTAAATATGGTTCAACTACATCCATGATTGTGTCCTGTTCTTCACTTACAGATGCAGCAATTGTATTGAGGCCAACTGGTCCCCCACTGTATTTTTCTATGATAGTTTGTAAGACCCGCCGGTCAATATCATCTAAACCAAGGGAATCAACGTTTAGAAGGTCAAGGGCACTTCTTGAGACATCATGGGTAATGATTCCATTTGCTCTAACTTGTGCATAATCCCGCACCCTTCGTAGCAGGCGTAATGCAACTCTGGGGGTGCCACGTGCCCTGTGCCCGATTTCGTTTACCCCTTCAGCCTCGATGGGTATGTTGATCATTTTGGCAGCTCTTATGATGATAGCACGCATGGCATCTAAATCATAATAATCGAGGCGATACGTTGCCCCGAAACGAGCTCGTAAAGGGGCTGTAACTAATGCTAATCGTGTTGTTGCCCCTATCACCGTGAATCTGGGTAATTTTAAGCGGATAGAACGTGCTGACGGACCTTTTCCGATGACAATATCAAGAGCGAAATCTTCCATTGCCGGGTAGAGCACTTCCTCTACAATTCGTCCAAGCCGGTGGACTTCATCAATAAATAAGATATCTCCCCCGCGCAGATTGGTTAAAATTGCTGCCAGGTCGCCAGCACGCTCAATAGCAGGACCAGCGGTAACTTTTATATTAACGTTCATTTCGTTTGCAAGAACATGAGCCAGGGTCGTTTTTCCCAACCCGGGTGGACCATAAAACAAAACGTGATCCAATGGTTCTCCACGTTGTATGGCGGCAGTGATTAATATTTCCAGGTTATCTTTAACTTGTTGCTGTCCGATAAGGTCGGTTAGTCTATGTGGTCGTAGGGCATGGTCCACTTTAATTTCTTCTGTGCGTTCTTCTGGGTTGACCAGCCGCTCTTTTGCTTCACTCATAATGTTGTGGATTATACCCTGATTTTAGTTTACTTACTATAATTGTTGCAAAGGTATCTGTCTTTGGATGACAATCGAGCTGAAATGTTCGGAAAAAGATGATGGGTATAGATGATCAGTAAGTGACAATTATTGGATGGATGTATAAGTGGTCAATAAATTATTGGCTAAAAAGAATTAAAGTATAGTAGCTTGTATTATTAAAAATCATTTTATACAACAGTATCTCATTTTCAAATTCAATAATTATTATGTACTATTTCAGATTCAATAGATGTATAAACCGGTTCTTGCCTTCGCACAATTTTCATTTGTGGTCCATTTGAAATTGTTGGTGGCGAAAAAGGCTTCGGTTGGAGAACTCTCTCAATTTTTGGAATGTTGAATTCGTTTTTAACCAATTGCTCAGAAAATTGAGATTTGACGTAATTCGCTCTAGATTGATAATTTGTTTGAGAGTTCACTTGCTTTCCTGATGTTGAGAAGGTACCGATAATCAGGACGCGTGTCAACCAAACGATGATAGCTATGAAGATAGGTACAACAGATACCATTGTTCCGTTGTCAATGATTGAATTACCAATAGTTTTATGATTGAGAATGGCAATAGAGATGCCCCACCAGGTGAGGAGAGCATTCATGGTAGCAGCCAATAGCCAGGCACTGAAAAGATACCATGTTTCGGCAGATGTACTCGTCCCTTCTTCGGGAGTTAGTAACCGAGCCAAACCTGCAAAATCAATTCCACAGAAGGCAATAGCCAGGATAGTTGCCCAACGGATACCGGCAAAGCGCAAATTACCTATTAGATCGGTCAGAGCAAATTCGGTAGTACTATAATTGAAAACTTCAAATGCAAATAATGCACAGATAATTATGAAACCAAAAATTTGTCCACGTTGTAGGTTTATACGAAATATTACAGGCTTTAGCGGAATACCTATGTTCATTTCTATCCTCCTCAGGATACTTTTTATAATACACAGAACATTAGTTCTATAATAACCGTAAATTATAGAACATATTAAATAAAATGTCAAGAGATTTTAGATAAATTTACTTGCAAACATAGTTTTTCAGATAAGACAAGATATTACTTGATAGTGCCGTTAGATAACACTGTCTTGTATACTTCTTCGAATCCTCGTCTCATCATTTCTAGGCTGTGCATTTTAGCTCTTTCAAGGCTGGCTGCCCCCATTGTTTCCCATCTATCGGGATGATCAGCAAATAATGCCATATGGTGTGCAGCATCGTCAATATCCCCAGATCGGAATAGATAACCATTTTCACCATTGGTAACTAATTCAGGTAAGGCTTGGGCATCGGCAAGTAGTAGTGGTTTTGCCGTTGCCATGGCTTCTAGGGATGCAATGCTTAAAAGCTCTGCTTCACTGGGCATTGTAAAGATATCAATGCTGTTCAAGAGCGGAGGGAGGTGCTCATTTGGGATGAAACCAGTGAAGCGTACTAAGTCCTCGAGTTGGAGTTCTTTTACTAGAGTGCTCAATTTTGTAACATGAGCCCCAATACCTGCGATAATTATTTGAATATCTTTACGTTTAAGTTGATGCAGGGCTCTAATAATGACATCTAGACGTTTCTCACCCCCAACTCTGCCAACAAATAGAAAAGTTGTTTTATCCATGGATAAACCATATTTTGCTCTCCAAATTTTCCGGTCAATAGATGGGTCAGGTTTGAATCGTTCTAAATTAACTCCGCAGGTGATCGGTTTGGTATCTACCTGAATACCCTTATTTTTTAGGATTTCAACTGCGGTTTTTGATTGGGCTGTAACCATATCCAATTTGTTATAAAGTCCTAACATCCATTTCCATAGTACCCAATCAAAATTAGACTTAAATCTTGATAGCCATGGGAATACTGGGGCAATATTTTCCGGCATGAAATGATTCGTACCGATGATTTTTACTCCAAACCGACGAGCTGCATTATATGTATGATAACATAAGGGATAATGATCCTGAATATGAGCGATATCTGGTTTAAACCATTCAAATACCCGTCTCACTTCTGCTGCTGGAAATGGGGTAAAAACAGACCCTGGATATAGAAAACTTAAATCAACTGTCCAGAGATATTGCGTTTCTACGCCGTTCCGATTTATATGATAAGTTTGTCCTTGATCTGAAGGAACAACGGCAAGAACTTCATGATGATTTGCTGCGAGTTGTTCTGCTAAATTACTGGTAAAAATTGCTTGACCATTGGAAAATGGCGTGTATGTAACACTTGCGATAAGAATTCGCATTCGTATTCACCTAATATTTAATAATATTAACAATTTAATCGTTTTTTGAAGATTTTTTATTATCAAACTCTCCGACATCCCTGAATTCTTCGCTCCGTCGGATAAAATGCCTTAATACCCAGTACCCAATCAATAAAACGAAAATAATGGAACCTGCAATGCCAATATAATGGACTCCTTTTGCTACTTGTTTAATTGCTTCAGTAGCATAAAATCCAGTGATTACCAGTGTACCGGTCCAGAGAGTTTCTCCTAGAATGAGAGCAGGCACCCAACGTTTCAGGGGTACTTTTGCTAATCCTGCAGCAATTAAGGATGGGATCATGAAAGCAGCAGATAACTTGGCTAACAATAAGACCTTTGCTGCGTGGTTATGAATATGATCTTCTAATTGCTCGAGGTCATGTTTTTTTATTCCAAGTTTTAGTATCCACTCCATTTTACCCATATATCCAAGGGTATACCAAAGCAAATCTGCCGTAAAATTACCAATAGCCGCAGCAAGGAATACTAAATATGGTTCCATCAAACCGGCTGATGCAGCGGCTGCACCAAATAGGGTGGCAATAGGTCCTTCGATAGC
>JBAXBF010000038.1:0-16967 GCA_037142095.1 Chloroflexota bacterium | reverse complement strand
CATTAATCTCCGGGTGGAGGGTGCAGGACATCGCCTCATTGAAATCGGAGACGATGGCATCGGAATACCAGGAGACGAGCTTTCGCTTGCAGTTATGCGTCATGCTACAAGCAAATTACAAGTAACCAATGACCTCTCTCATATATCTACCCTTGGATTTCGCGGTGAAGCATTAGCAGCCATTGGGTCCGTAAGTCGAATGCATATTGTGTCACGCACTCGCGATATCCAAATCGGTGCTGAGCTATCCGTTGATGGCGGCACAATTGGCATAGTGCGACCAGTAAGTTCTCCAGAGGGTACGCTTATACAGATAGAAGATTTATTCTATAATGTTCCGGCAAGACGCAAATTCTTAAAAAAGGAATCTACAGAACGAAGACAAATTGAGACGATAACTGCCCATTACGCTTTAGCATACCCTGATATTCGTTTTCGCCTTTTACAAGATAATCACTTAGTCTTACAAACCAGCGGAAATGGAAACAAACGAGAAGCCATTTCATTTTTATACGGAGCTGATATTGCTCGTCAGATGCTAGAAATGATTTTCAGCGAAGAGGAAATATCAATCAATGGTTTCATTAGTCCCACAAGCATAAACCGATCTAATCGTAACGATATCATCTTCTTTGTCAACCGTAGACCGGTGCATGATTCCGCTCTTACTGCGGGAATACTTCAAGCTTACCATACTATGCTAATGGTTGGACGTTATCCCATCGCTTCGATCTTTATAGAAATCGACCCGGGATTAGTAGACGTAAACATACATCCTACTAAAGCTGAAGTGAGATTTCAAGAACATGACCGAGTTTTCAGTAGCATCCAACGCGCCGTACGACGGGCTTTGCTCAGTTATACGCCTATTCCGGAATTAGGAACAGAAGCAAACTGGCAAGGTTGGAACACTCCTTCGTCTGAGGTCATTGACCCTGCGTGGCAAATGTCTATTCCAGCAAAAGAATCTATGACTGAATCGGATATACCTCATTCAATTTTCAATCCAGTACAAGAACATGAACAGCCGGAATTGACACATGTACATTTATTACGCCCCATTGGACAGGCAGCCGGAGCCTATCTCATCGCCGAAGCTCCCGATGGATTATATTTAATCGACCAGCATGCTGCACATGAACGCGTTTTATTCGAGCGTTTCATGAATCAAAGAAATGAGGTTATCTCTGCCCAATCTCTTTTAGAACCAATCTCAGTTGAATTATCATTAAATGATTCACGCTTACTTGAGGAACAAATTAATACTATCAATCATCTAGGTTTTGAGGTTGAGCATTTTGGCAGAAACACATTTCTTGTCCGCGCTATTCCATCCATCTTATCTAATATCAATCCAGATGCAGCATTACGCGTTTTGGTCGAAGATTTTGAAGAAGATGAAACACCTCTAGGAGGTGAGATAGAGGCGCGTCTCATCGCACGAGTATGTAAACGCGCTGCTGTGAAAGCTGGACAAATTTTGACACCTGAGGAACAAATTGCTCTCATCCATGATCTCGAAACCTGCCGATCACCACGTACTTGTCCACATGGACGCCCAACAATGATCCACCTTTCAATGAATTTACTTGAACGCCAATTTGGGAGGAAAGGTGCCAAATGAAATTTCCCAAAATGCGATTGTTGGAATATAAGCCTGTCATTCAAGAAAACATCCAATTTCTGACAATATATGACCCTTTAGAGTTAAGTGATAAAACTTTGATGATACCAAAGTCACTTATTGCTGCGATAGCACTTATTGATGGTAAACATACTATCCACGAGATAGTTGCATCTTTGACTTTGCTATTGGGTATACGAATTCCGATTAATACCATAGAAGAGTTTATAATTACACTCGATAACACCTTTCTGCTCGAAAATGAGCGCTCTGATCAAGCTATTCAAACTGCTCTGAATGCATATCACGCCGCACCATATCGCCCTTCTTGCTGTGCCGGCAGAACTTATCCTGAAAAGCAAGAAGTTTTATACTCTATGTTTAAAGATTTATATGAAGAGCTGGGATCATCAGATAGATCAGATCCTGAGATAAAACTCTCAGCACACACAAAGTTTGATGGTGTTAAAGGAATTATTAGCCCCCATATTGACTACCAACGTGGAGGTCGTGTCTACGCTCAAACATGGAAACAAATCAAATCTGAAGTTCGCAGTGCCGATTTAGTTGTTCTCTTTGGAACGGATCATTATGGTTCTGATCTTTTTACACTGACGCGCCAGAATTATGCAACTCCATTTGGAATTCTGCAAACAGACCAACGCATAGTAAACCACCTCGCTCAGTCAATTAAGGGTTCAAAAGCTTTTCAGGGAGAACTTCGCCATCGTACTGAACATTCGATCGAGCTCGCTACCGCATGGCTACAATTTACCTGTTTAGACGGAATCGTATCTCAACCACCCCCTATCATCCCTGTTTTAACAGGTGACTTCCTAAATCTAAATGAGGAAGATTTTGAGAATCTAGAACAATTTATCCTGGCATTACGTCAAGCGACTGATGGAAAAAAGGTGCTTTATATTGCGGCTGCCGATTTAGCACATATTGGAACAACTTTTGGTGGAGAATCAGTTGATTTTACTCACCGAACACAATTGAAATCTTCTGATGAAGAGTTATTACGAATTATTTGTAGCGGTGATGCCGAAGCGTTCCTTAAATCTATTCAAGAAGTCAACAACCGTAATAACATTTGTGGAGTAGGTCCAATTTATCTAACTTTACGTATGACACAGCCTACAAAAGGAGAAATTATAGCATATGACCTTTGCTCCGCGGATAATCAAGGGACTTCTATTGTTTCTATTTGCGGTGTCGTTTTCAAGAATTAATAGGTAACCAGATCGTAAATATATTTCCTTTTTCAGTGTCTGCCTCTACGCCCAGACGACCGCCATGGGCAGCCACCAAATCGCGAGCAATAGTCAATCCCAGTCCCATTCCTTGCGGAAAACGAGTAGTCGTATTGCCACGATAAAATGGTGTAAAAATTCGTTTTCGCTCTTCAGGAGAAATAAAAGGTCCTGTATTTTGTACGGAAATATACACTTCTTTTTTTTCTATCCCACTAGCAGGGCTTTTTACACCTGTTTTAATATCAATTTTTCCAGCCGATGGCGTATATTTAACAGCATTACTCAACAAGTTTCCTAAAGCTTGAGCCAGGCGATCTGGATCAGCACTAATAAAAGGTAAATCTGCAGATATCTCAACATCCCAGGTTATTGATTTTGATTGAGCCGACTCACGCCAGGGTACCAAAACTCCAGGTATCCAGGCACTTAAAGAAAATGATTGTATGTTGAGATCCTGTAAACCGAGCGCCTGGTTGTGAAGACGAGAAAGATCATCTAATAAACGGCGCAACCGATTGATCTCACCATCCATACCGTCTAATAGTTCCTGACGTAACAAAGGATCTTCGTGCGCACCAGAGCGGAGTGCTTCAGTCGCTGAACGGAGCGCGCCAAGAGGTCTACCCAATTCATGAACCAGGTTAGCCAGCAACCGCCGGCGACTGACTTCTAATGTCTGTAAACGCTCTGCCAGGGTATTGAAAGCTCGTGTCAAAAGGCGAATTTCTTTTGGGCCATCTTCCGGTAAATCAGTGCGAGATTCATTTAGTGAATCACTATGCTCGGCAAGATAAGAAATCGCTTGTGTAGTACTTTCTAACCTGCGCTCTAAACCATATGCAAGTGACCACCCGATTATCGCCCCGAGTGCCAAACCAATTCCCAAGACAACTGCCACAAGCGTCCTTAATTGTATAAATCGATCTTGAAAACCTTCCAATTGATCGGTTAGACGAATAATACCCACAACCTTGCCATCTGGACCAAGAACTGGCATCAATATATCGGCAAATTCTGGGTGTAAAAACCGTGGATAATGCAATTGAATACTTGGTTTTCCATTTAATGCCTGATCGAGACCTGGCAATTGCAATTCTTGTCCTTGACGTTCTAGATCTGAAGGGTCGGACGATGCCAGTAAATCTCCAGCAGGGTCAAGAAGCATAACAGGGGTGTTTAATGTTGATGAAATCCTGCGCACAAAGGCTTGGGCATTATCTTTATCATACCAGATATTTACCTGATCAACTGTGGTCTGTGCCAGAATAGTTGCTCGACGCTGTAAATCAGAAGAAAGATTTGTAAGTAATATTTGAGATTCCAATAAATATACTAACGCAATACCAATTAATGGTACTGTTACCATTAATGGAATCACATGGCTTAAGATCAAGCGTACACGTAAAGAGTTCATATTTGTATTATAATATTATCTGAAAGGACCTTATACCATGGATGATAAATTATTCTATATCTGCCAAAAATGGCTCTTCCTGTTCGCTGTGGGTATGGTCATATTTGGATTAATTCTGGCAGTATTCAGTCAAGCGCCATTATTCGACCTAATTTTCAACCAAAGCATCAATGTTGTCTTTTGGGGATCTGATAACCTTTCCAGTGCACATGTAATAGATTTCCAGCAATGGATTTATGGTGTTCTCGGAGCAACCATTTCTGGCTGGGGTTTGTCCATTGCATTCATTGCCGCAAAACCATTTTCAAACCGGGAGAATTGGGCGTGGTCTTGTATTGCTTCCAGCATAACCTTATGGTATATAACAGATACATTAATTTCTGTATATTTCAACGTATACATCAATGTAATTTTTAATACGATAATACTACTAGGTATAGCGGCTCCTTTAGCCTTGAGCCGTAAATTTTTCTCACATCACCATTTCCATGTCGATAACCAATAATCTATTCAGTGAAGTTGAAAGATCAATTTGCATGCACCAATTCTAATAATTTCTCTACCTGATAACCTGAGCCTCGTTCCGCTTCTAGAAATTGTTGAATTAACTGGTTACAATTTTTCAGAGATGTCGTTATTTGATCTCCCGTGATGTTATCCTCTGTTAATATTTGGATAACAGCAATCACATTCATCCACCATAAAAATTGCTCGAAAGCTTCTTTATTGAACCACAAGATACCTTTTTGACGATTGATTTGCAGAAAATGCTGTACTTCACTATTTTCTAACCAGCGACTAAGGAGCTTATAAGCATTTCCTCCATCTAATGATTCCTTTCCAGATTGGATAGTGAACCAATCTTGGAATGTAACTAAAAGATTATTAATAACGACTGCCTGCCGAGATTCTTGATCCTTTAATCCTAAACTTTCGAGCGCTCCAAGTATTAACTTATTAAGTAACCATTCATCAAGCCAGGCTCTTGATTGCAAGGCATAACTTTCATCAGAAAGTGCCTTCCCTAAGGAATGCGTTGCAATCCAGGAAAATAGAGTTCCGTAATAGAACAAATTTGCTTTATCATCCGCTTCAACAAATCTTGATTGAATACCGGTAATAATTTCTTCTGTAAGGTATAAATCATAACGTTCAAGCAGAGATGGAAGGTAGAGTATGGCTTCCGTCTTAAAACGAAGCGAGTGTGAGATAACGACCGGATTACCTTCTCCCTGAGTATATCGTTTTATCTCAACTAACAGATCTTTCAATTTTGTCTCAACTTCATCCAGTATAAGTTTCAATTCTCGCTTGTCAACAGCCGTTGGAGTATTTATATGATTATCTATCAACCATTGAAATTGACCTGCATTCACAAATTCTTTATAGGGATGGTGAATGGGTTGCAAAAACAACTCAGTCATGGCATCCTCAATATTAGGCACCCCACGCCCTCCTAAATATGATTCCAAATGTGAATAATGACGCCATTCATCGTCCGGTACCTGACGAAAATCGATAAAAACATTGTACTGATAAGCCCCTAATTCAATATACAAACCTTGTTCAAAAATCAAACGATTATTGCGAATAAATTCAAGTCCCGATTTATGATCGCGAAAGATAGTAAACCAGTTCGCATCATTGCGTAAACCCAATCCTTCAGCTAGAGAACGTTGGATTAATTTTCGATCATCATTATTACCTGTCTTAACTGAATAGGCTACAGAAGATCGAATCCAACCGCGTGTATCCGCGAATTTGTTATGATAAATGACCAGGACCCTCTGATCTCCTGAGAGATTCGAATATGCAAAAACATTCTCATCCACATTGCCGCCAGGTACAAAAAAATCATACAGTAGAAAATTGTCTACTTCAGCAAATAAATACCGCTGATGCATGAGAGGTGCTAACTCTTTCTGATGACGATCCACAAGATAAGGATCAACGTCTTCATTCCAATAAGCCCGACGATATTCCATGCCATATTTTTCTGCCAATCCTTCGACCTGTCCATGACCAAACATTGGTAAACCAGGCATAGTGGACAGCATCAAAGCGATACCAAAGTATTTATCACCCTTTCCAAACTGCTCGACTGCTGTCCGTTCATCTGGATTATTCATAAAGTTAACATAACGCTTTAATATCTCTGGGTCGAATTCAAGCGTATTTTTAATGACTTGACGATATTCATTATTTTTCTCATCTCGTAGCATATTCATAAAAGCACTATTATAGACTCTATGCATGCCCAAAGTACGCACAAAGTAACCTTCAAGCAGCCAGAACGCCTCCGCCAAGAGAAGCGTATCTGGTGCTTCTTGAGCAACACGGTCTACTACTTCTCGCCAAAACTCCTCTGGCATCGCCTGATTGATCTGCGCCTTCGTCAAACCGAATTCTGCACGGCTAGCTATAGCTCCACCAGTACCTGGCTCCGGAAACCATAGACGTTGATAATGAAGTTTTGTCAACGTCATGGCAGCATCAAAACGAATGATGGGGAAACGACGCGCGACATGTAATATTGTCTGGATGACAGCTTCCCGTACTTCCGGATTAAGGTAATTTAATTGAGCAGTATCATTCCATGGCATTGAAGTACCATCGTTTCCATGATATATATATGTTTCACTACCATTCCGATGATCAATACGTTTAAATACAACAGCCGCATCCGTCCGAGAATAATAATGTTCTTCCAGGTATACACCCACGTGATCTGACTCTGACAAGTTACCGGTGTTGAAAGAATAAGAAGGGAAAGGAGAATAAGGAAGGGATACAAACCAATCTGGATGTTCCACCACCCATTTAGAATAAATCCCCATATGATTAGGTACCATATCTGCACCTAAACGAATACCTCGTTCCCAGGCCCGTTGCTTCAGATTAAAATAAGCCTCATCCCCTCCTAAATCACCAGCGATCTGGTAATCGTAAAGTGAATAAGCCGAAGCAGCCGCTTCAGGATTTCCAGTCCACTGCTTGATCTTGCGTGAAGCTGAACTACGTTCCCATACTCCAATCAACCACAAACCAGTGAAACCCCATCGGACAAGCTGATCCAATTCTGCATCTGGTATTTGATCCAAACGCGTGATCTCGTGCTCATATTTCTTTGATAACTGATCTAACCAAACATAGGTATGTTTAGCTATCATGACTAATGAAGGCATCCAATGACTGTCTGGGCTAAAACGCTCCGGTTCTTTTTCTAAACCTCCAAACTCATAAACCTGAGATACTCCCCCATCACCAACCCCGAAAACAATCTTGGTTTCTTCTTTAATTAAATCCAATCCTCCCAATAACCGATATAAATAGCGACCGCCGAGAATTTCAGTCCACTTACGCAACATATATTCTAATTGCCCAGTTAATGAATGAGGTGAAGCTAAGGCAGGAGCGCGCAGCATATCTATTAAATTCTGATTATCAGGTCCAAATTTGGGCTGGGTTTCAAAGAATTTATACAATATCGGTAGGATATGGGAAGGTTTCTTATCTCCATAACATGTCTCACGACGTAAAGCATCATCGTCAAAAAGATCCAAATAAGGAGAAAATGCAGGATTGACATTCGCAAGCCAAAGCATGAGCATTTCTTCTAATAATATTTGTCGATTAGGAATCCCATCTGTTTCCCCTTGTAGATATTCTTCTAGCGTTATTTCATGTCGATAAACGCGTAGCGGGGGAAATTGGTGAGCAAAACGATTTAGTGCCAACTCAAAAGCCGGACAATCCAGTTCATTTTCAGCAGCACAAATTGTTTTTCTAAGGATGGCCAATGCCTGTTCCATAACTTGTGGATTGGCTTGTCTTCGGTATTGCATTATAACATAATGCAAAATCTCATCAATCAATCCCATCGCATTTATTTCGCCTGCTTTAGCAGCCTGTTCAGGATAACGTATTAAATCTCGTTTAGCATTGATTTTGTACGTGAAATCCCGCACCGCGCGGAAATTAGCGAAAACGACATTTCCCGTAAGGGAAAATAATTCTTGATCAAAATTATATTGATCCCGCATTTGCCGAGAGACATGAAATTCGAAGGTTCCCATATCCCAATTATAAACTATTTTGGAGAAATTTGATTCTATAGAATTGACTCGAAATCTCTTAACGAGTATACTCTTACTTAAAATATGCAAGAAGATAATTTTACCCCACGACCCCACGCTAAATTTCACTCAATTCTGATGATTCTGATATTAACAGGGATTATAACGCTCTGGTTAATTTACACACCACAAGGGTTTTTAGGTAAAGCCGATGCGGTCGGATATGCAGTTTGCCATCGTATTTCAGAACGTTCTCTTTCCATTGCTGGACGCCAGATGCCTATGTGTGCGAGATGTACCGGTATGTATTTAGGAGCAATGATAGGTCTGATTTACCAATTCTTGAGACGCCCTAAACACGGAAGATTACCTTCTCATAATATTATATTGTTTATGGGAATTCTGGCATTTATATGGGGTGTGGACGGAGTTAACTCCTACTTCCACCTTTTTCCGAGCTTTAATGGAATATACGAACCCAATAACGTCTTGCGCCTATTAACCGGTAGTGGAATTGGCATCAGCGCTGCCATTCTGCTTTTTCCGGCTTTTAATCAGACATTTTGGCAAGATTGGAAAACGGAACCGGCAATTGAGACAATCCAAGAACTACTTTATTTACTTTGCATAACTCTTATCATAGATGGATTGGTACTCCTTGAAAATCCATGGATACTTTTTCCAGCAGCTATCCTATCTGCTATTGGAACTTTGTTTCTATTGACAATGGTATATGGTATGATATGGTTAATCGTGGTTAAACGTGAGAGTTACCATTTACATATCAGTGATGCATGGATACCTCTATCAATAGGGCTCACAATAGCCATCGTACAAATAGGCATTATGGACTGGGGTAGGTTATGGCTGACCGGAACCTGGAGCGGTCTTCTATTCAAGTAGCAAGATAAGATGATAAACAGGAGGATCATCTCATGGATATTTTCTCAGCATTTGGACTTTCAGTTAGCGCAGGATTAAACGCGTATATTCCTTTAATTATTATTGCTTTACTAGCGCGTTTTACCGATCTGATAAAATTACAATCACCTTGGGATTTTTTGACAAGTTGGTGGGTAATTGGGGTGCTAGTTGTTCTTTCTTTGGTTGAGTTTTTTGCCGATAAGGTTCCTGCGGTAAATCACATTAACGATATCATCCAGACATTTATCCGACCAACTGCTGGAGCAATCGCTTTCGCGGCAAGTGCTCATACCGTAACCAATATGCATCCTGTCATTTCTATTATAGCTGGTATCCTCGTAGCGGGATCAGTACATGCTTTTAAATCGTTAGCTGTACGCCCAGCCGTATCTGTTACAACTGCAGGTGTTGGAAATGTACCCGTTAGCATCGCAGAAGACATCATATCCATTGTCACTTCGATTATCGCCATCGTATTGCCGATCTTAATATCAATCATCATTATTCTGATTCTATTGATATTCATTGTCATATTCTGGCGAAGGTCAAATCATAAGATTGCATATTAGATTTATGAAAAAAAAGGAGTACACTATGAACGACTATTCTGAAACAATTGACATTGCACCTCAACCACTGCCAGAATATTATACGCCAAATGCGGAGAAGAAAGGCAGTAAGACTAAGATTATCATTATCGTACTTGTTTTGGTTTTTCTTTGCTGCTGTTTGGTACCATTGGTTGGCATTGGTTTGAAGTGGTTATGGGACAACGGAGATCAACTTTTTAAAATTGGTTTCCTGGTGCTAAAGAACCTTGTTTGACCCTTCATTTTTAAGATCCTGAAATAATATTTGCAACTCCTCCAGAGCTTGACGCGCTTTGATACGTAGGGTTGAATCCAACGGCAGGACGTCAAACTCGTCCTCATCCAAGATAAGTTGCCTACCATCTGGATATACGAGTAAGTCTAATGCAAGATCACGGTACGAAAGCACACCGTCTTCCATTTGGGCTGGAAAGCCAATATTACAATACCACCCTTTAAGTTCATCGTCATCGCGGTCATGGATTTCAAATATGTTATACCATTTATTTGTATAAAAGATTTCCACAAACCGATCATTATTTTTTAACAGTATCTCGTGAAACGGTAAATCCGATCGATTAAAGCGCGCCTCTAACTTCACGAAGGTGGTACTACGCTCACAAACATATCCTTCATAGCACCACAATTCATTTCCTGCGTAATCCAGTTTTTTTACAAGAATAGACTGCATATCATTCTCAATTTTTTTTAGTGAGATGGAAAAACTTGTATTGCTTCAAGAGGATTAAAAGATATGACAATCTCACCACCGATATCTGGTATAACTTCATGAGAAGAAAATTCGAATTTAAAACGAAGTCTTTCTCCAGCCTGATTGATGACCTCTATTTCTATTCGTTGCTGGCTGCCACGAAAGATGCGTTCCGTCACAAATCCGTGTAAAGAACAAACACCTTCTTTATTCGGGTAAACTGCATCCGAGCGAATTAAAACCATTACATCGCCATCATTGGGTACGTATTTTTTATCTACCTGCCAGTTGCCAAACAAAGTATTTACAAATACATCCTCTCTATCAATATTAATTATTCCTGGTAAGAAATTACTTAACCCTAAAAACTGCGCTAAAAAAACGGATGTGGGACGACAATAAATCTCTTCAGGTGTACCAATTTGAATAATCTTTCCAAATTGCATCACCAAGACTCTATCAGCAAGTGCAAAAGCTTCCTCTTGATCATGGGTTACATAAATTGTCGTCTGATTAATTTGGGATAGAATTTCCCGCATTTCTTGCAAAAGATGTTCTCGCCAAGCCTTGTCCAATGCGCCCAAAGGTTCATCTAACATCAACATACATGGTTTTGGTGCAAGAGAACGTGCTAATGCTACGCGTTGTTGTTCACCTCCAGAAAGTGAATTTACATCTCGGTTGTCATATCCTGGCAATCCAACCAGAGAAAGCATTTCTCTGACCCGTTGACCAGATTTATCATTCATAATGCCTGCCATTCGCAAACCAAAAGAAATATTCTGAGAAACGTTCAAATGAGGAAATAGTGCATAATCCTGAAACATCAACCCAAAACCTCGTTTATAAGCAGGAATACGACTTAATGATTCCCCGTTCCATCTTATATCACCTTGATCTGGCATCTCTAATCCCGCAATGACCGAAAGCAATGTTGATTTACCGCAACCACTGGGTCCAAGGATACACAATATTTCACCTAGAGACACTTCGAAAGAAACTCCGTTCAAAGCGTGAATATCACCAAAGGATTTATAAGTTTCTATTACTTGCAGACCATTCATTATTGAATATCGAGCAGGACTTTTAATATACCCGGCTGACTGGCATATTCTAGTGCCGCAATTCCATCGGTTAAGGGGTATCTTCTATCGATTAATCTCACTGGATCAACCTGATGTTTGGTTAACAATCGTAATGCAGGTTCGAAAGGACCACAACGAGAACCAACCATCGTTATTTCATTAACTACTAACTGGGAAACATTAATTTTCGTGTCTCCCTTAAATGTGCTTTTAATGACAATAGTACCCCGAGGACACACAAGATTACTCGCGAGCTGAAAACCTTCAGAAGTTCCACTAGCCTCAATAACCACATCTATCTTATGGTGTAGAACATCCAATTCTTCTTGTGAAGTTACCGGTATCCGAAACGAATTTAAAATATCAATTTGTTTTTGATGACGAGCTATAACACTCAAATCGCATCCAGATAATGCTAGTGTTTGTGCGATTAATAAACCTAATCTACCGGCACCTATAATAAGCACCCTTTGTGTCGGACAGATATGCACCTGTTCAAGGATTTCGACAGCAGCAGCTAGCGGTTCAGTAAAAACCGCATATTCATCTGCAACCTCATCTGAGACCTCATGTAAATTCTCTGTTGGTAGAGTACAGTATTCAGCAAACACACCATTTCGATTATTTATACCCAATACAGTTCGATTCTCGCAATGTGTTGGGAACCCCGATAGACAATTTCTGCAATGACCACAGGCAGCATTGATCTCACCCACAACCCGTTTTCCGATTAATTCTGTGGCGTTCTTTGCTTCAACAACCTCACCAACAAATTCATGTCCTAAGACACCACAAAAAGGATAATATCCTTTTATCATTTCAAGATCTGTAGCACAAATACCTGCCAGGCGGACACGGATTAACGCTTCTCCATCATTAATTTGGGGTACGGATAGATCTGTACGAATTTGTAATTTATTCTCTTCTAACCATATTGCATACATCTTAATCCTATTTACACCTGGGGACGAAATACCCGAATATCCTCCAGTGCTTTCAAGAGACTGGGGAAATGTTCTTCTAAATAGGAAAATAAATCGTGAGCTTCCAGGAGTCTTTCCTTCAATTCTGGTGGCTTATTTTCCATCAATGCTAAGCCTCGTTCAGTAATTTTATGCAACTCCGACATCAAAGAAAGCCATTGGCGCATGTAGAGAATCCAACCTCCCGGCTTAAAGCGAAAGTAATCACGGCGCGGCATCGGGGAAGCAACACGTTCAATAAGACCAACTTCTGCTAAAAACCGTGCCATGATGCTAATCGAACTTTTGCTAGCGTTTAACTTTTGACAAATATCTGTTATTGATTGTGCTTGTGGATCAGAAATTAATAGCACTCCCAAGATTCTGCCAGCCATACGCGGCATACCCATTTGTTCAAAAAACAAACCAATATCTTCGATGAAATGCATTTCCTCAATTGCCGAAGCATGGGAGGTAACGAGATTATTTACCATTCTCTTTCTCCTTAAGACATCCCTAATTTGCATATTATACCCCGTTTACTTCTTCTTACAAAATTAAAGATATTAGTATTGAGATTGTTCCAATATATCTAAAAAAGACTATAATATATACAATTCAGTCTTTGATATACAGGTAAGAAATTGATATCGATTAAACCATCCAATGATAAAGAATGCAAACAGTACTCATTGGGAGTCCTTGCACTACTGTCAACTCTCGAAGGTCTGATTTGTCTTGGTTATCTTTTCATTTTACCCAAAGATCCAGAAAGCGATTGGTTATTCGGTTATTCCTTTTCTCGATCTGTTATGATCAGCTTTGCATTCTTCGCCGATTTTCTATGGTTTTTAATAACTATTAAATTATTTAATGATGACCTCTGGGTAGAAAAGATAATAAAAAAAATCATTAATATTTCTTATCGATGGTATTTCTTTTTTATTCTTATTTCTACTCTGTACGTTTTTCTTAGTTTATACATTCTTACAATTGGTTTCTTGTTAACGGATACCTATATTAAAGTTCTATTTTTGCGATCATTCCCATTTATTCTTTGGTTCACGATGGTTGTTATCCAAATCCTTATATTTGCTATCGTCCAAAAGCAGGATTTCTCATTTCTCGGATGGCTGTATCGGATGATTAATAAGCCCTTTTACTTTTTCGCAATCATTCTATTTTCCGTATTGGGAGTGAGTATTGGATTTTATATCAATTCATTACCAACCCGTCAGCTTCCAATACTCTTCCAATCTAATCCTGATGATATCCGCTTAATCGCTACATTTTGGATATTCATTTTTGCCCAATGTTTCCTGATATTATTTATTATTCGCATCTCGAAGACTATTCAAAGAATATTTTCGAAGAATAGACTATACGAAATCGCAACTATATTTTTTTTCTTAGGAATCCTTCTATTCATACTTAGTCTTAGCGGTGCCATAATCTATTATGTGCAATCACTTTCCACAAGCCAAGTAATTAATACTCTTAATAAAGAAAAAACGGAAACAAATCAAGACTATGCCCAACGAATTGTTGATGTTATCCACCAACAAATGACCCATCCCCCAACAGATACGGATGGTTCCCCTGTATTGCGTGTTCCTATTTATGATAACTTTCTTCTATTTGCTCAAAGTTACCTTTCCCCAGGAAACTATAAATATTATCAATATTGTGATTATCGAAAAGCTTTAACCCGTGCCAAAGGTCTTTGTTCACAGCAAGCTGTGATTGTTAATAGATTCCTATCACAAAATGGGATTCAGAACCAAATTGTTGGATTAGGTGGTCATGTTGTTGTTACAGCTCGCATTAATCCTGCTGATAGTAAATCCTGGCGTATCTTAGACCCAGACTATGGGGTTATCATTCCGAACGAGATTGAAGCTATAGAAAATGAGCCGACGTTGATCCAAAACGCCTACCGCCAAAAAGGATATTCACAAAAGACTGTTTACGACTTAGAAGAAATATATTTAAAGCCAGACAATTTTAAAGTCGACACCGTCGAGCATTTTCTTGGCATTGAATTTTGTCGTTGGGAAAGCTATAGTTATATCTTGATCTGGATTATCCCAATCATTTTTATGCTGCCTTTCTTTAGTATTAAACTTTACCAACGGATATAACTATAGAATTTTATTATTCGATATGGAATCATCTAAATATCTCGACAAGTTAATAACTTTTTCATTAAACTCTTCTCCATTTGGAAATCAAATCATTCATATCCTTGCTGCAGCAATTGAATCCGTTGATCCAGCGAATGCAGTTACTAAAGCAATAAAAAAGCACGGTGATTATCTGATAGCCGGATCATCATCTTATTCACTCAATTCTTTCAAAAACATCTATATCGTTGGTATGGGTAAAGCCGGGGCACCAATGGCGCATGCGACTGCTAACATCCTTGAGAACCGGGTTAAGAAGGGCGTTGTCGTTGTTAAGGAAGGCTATACATTGCCAGACTGGCATTATAACAATATATGTGTATATGAAGCTTCTCACCCATTACCAGATGAACGCGGATTACAATCAACCCGCGAAATAATTAACTTAGTTCAACAAGCAAAAGAAACCGATTTGATAATCTGTCTGATATCTGGCGGAGCTTCTGCATTATTTACCCAACCTTCTCCGGGTATAACGCTTGAAGACTTACGTAGTTTAACTCAGCATCTACTGGCAAGTGGCGCAACTATCAATGAGATAAATATTTTGCGAAAACACCTTGATCAAGTCAAAGGCGGACAGTTAGCACACCTGGCTTATCCAGCGACGGTTATCACGCTTATTCTCTCTGATGTCATCGGGAATCCTTTTGATATTATTGCTTCTGGTCCAACCGTACCAGATCTGAGCTCTTTCTCAGACGCAATCCAGATCATTGAAAAATATGACTTATTAGAAAAAATAACGCCATCAATCCGAACACATCTAGAACGAGGAGTCAGTGGTAAAATTCCAGAAACGCCAAAGCCGGATGATCCCATCTTTCAAAGATGTGCTTCTATTTTGATTGGAAGTAATGAACAAGCAGCACAGGCAGCCTTAATTAAGGCGGAATCATATGGGCTTCATACCCTTTTATTGACGACATCTTTGCAAGGGGAAGCCAGGGAACAAGGGATCGATCTGGGTCATTTGGCTCGTCTATTGGTTCATGAAGGTAAACCGATTCCTATCCCGGCGTGTATCATCGCAGGAGGTGAGACAACTGTAACATTACATGGTAATGGAATGGGCGGACGAAATCAAGAGATGGCACTCTCAGCAGTAAAAGGGATTTCGGGTAAAGAAAATCTTTGGTTCATAACTCTTGCCACAGACGGTGGAGATGGTCCATCTAATGCAGCAGGAGCGGTAGTCAATGGAGATACCATGGCACGCGCGTACGCGTTAGGCTTAGATCCTGATGATTTCTTAAATCGAAATGACTCTTATCACTTTTTTGAACCACTAGGAGATTTGTTGATACCGGGGGCTACTCTTACAAATGTTAATGACCTAGCTTTTATTTTTGCCTTCTGATTACAATTCAGATTTTAAGATTAAAGCATACTTGTTCCAAATTTATGAAACATCATCTTGAGTCATATCATCTTTTACATCAGTGTCAAAATGCTTCTCTCGATTCAAAGCAGCTTCAGCCCGGTGCGCATATACTGAAGCAGGTAGTACATCCAGAACACGATTAAATTCTACGATTGCTTGCGATTCCATTCCCTTACGGCGATATGCAACAGCTAAATTGTAATGCGTCGCTGCCTTATATTTTATTCCCAGATCGCCTTCGTTCTCTTTATTCAATATATCAATAAATACAAAAATTGCTTCATCCAATTTCCTTTGTTGAAGCCAACATACGCCTTGATTTACCTTGATCATCAATTTACTTATTGGATCTGGGAATAAACGAAAAGTAAATTCATAAAAACGTTCTGCATCCGAAAAATCACCTTTTCGTGCCATGTTATTTGCCCAGTCAACCAGTAATCTTATACGCATGGTTACAAGGTATAACAGAATAACAAATAATGCCGGATGAAATTGAACCTGGGTAAGAAACACCACCCCACTGACTACAACAGTAAGTGTAATTGACTCGATAGCAAATTGGGCAGATAGCCCTTCACGGCGTAACCATGTAAGCCCACCCAATATGATTGTATAAATTAAACCCAATAATAACAATGCAGATGCATTTTCCATATCATTCTCTTCCCAATGTGACCTTCAAATGTCTGTTTATTGCATAAATTTATGAATCTTGATTTTTTATTACTACGTTATTATACTGCGTAACTAG
>JBAXBF010000037.1:0-16988 GCA_037142095.1 Chloroflexota bacterium | reverse complement strand
CCAAAAAGTAGGAAAATCAAAAAGAAAGCTCCCAGGGGTGAAAATATACCCCTGGGATGAGAATAAAATCCTTTCATTTAGAATAGAAACTGGATGTCCAATCTGGCACAGGTGGCAGGTCTCCTTTTTCGACCTTGGCTTGCCATTGTTCATCCGTCAAGCGCTCAGCGGGAGGTACTTGAAATTCATAATAAGTGTATACTGCACCAATGCCGATGCGGAAAGGTTGATCAGGAATGACTACAAAAATTCGTGTCGGTTGTCCAACGCCTTCTTCTAAGACACGATTGATTCCCGTGGCAACATCAGCAACCAAAGCAGCTTTGCGGTCTTGTAAATCACGGCTATTTTCATCACTTTTATCGGCTGCGGCGAGTGTGAGTGCTTCCAACTTACCACCGAAATATAAAATTTCCCAATAATCATCTTCGCTAAGTGTCTGTCCTGCGAGTTCTTTTTCAGAAGAAACTTTAAGAAAATTGAGCAACGCTTCCATTTTCTCCAAGTTATCTTTCGTGTCTGCATCCAAGATACCACGTGCTTGAAGACCATTATAAGTCATCTTACATAAGGATAATAGACGTCCATAGACATCCGGATTAGGCTCAATATAACCACGTGGTGCAGTTTCGGGTCCACCCCCGCCCATTTCTGCCATGACTTGCTTGGCATAAAGGATCGTATCATGTTTTAGTTCAGTCCATGACCCCAATCCAGTGTGCAAATCTTTACGCGACCAAGCTTGACTACGCATAAAGGGTGGATATTGTTCTCCTTTAGGCGAGATTAAGGGTTGGAATGAATATAACCAACCCCAATACAGACTCTGAGTCCAAGAATCTTCTTTGAGTTGAGGGATTTCCTGGCGTACTTTGTCCATTTGTTTTGTGTAGTTGGCATATTTTGTTTCACTAACTTTAAGAATATTATAGGCTTCATCAGACCCCATTGCAGCGAAAAGATCTAATCCTTTGGGTAGATCACGTTCATTGCCTTGTGTGCCCACGTTGCGCCACATAACTTGACCAAAGACATACGCATCGAGCGTAAACCTTTGCCCCATAAAACGTAATCCTGGCGTTACTTCTTTTTTATCTTGCCAAATCCAAACCCACATAGAATTTATCTGCGGAGGTGGCAATATTTTGGCAGCCTCTTTAAATTTTGCCAGGTTGGTATCGTCGGAAAAGGATTTCAGATCTGGATTCACACCAAAAACAGAATCGGAAATGACCCCGTACTCATGTTGAGAGAGATCATCTGATTTGCCAATGATAAAGACAGTAGGAGAATAGACATTTTCCCAAAGTTGTTGCGCTGTGACTCCATCTGATTGAGGGGCATTTCGAAGAGCTTGGACCAGTAGTAAAGCGCGGCGTGTCTCGAAATCATCCGTTAAACGAAAAGTCAGTCGCCCATACCACATCATTGCCTTAAAATATCGCTTTAGTCCTTCATCCCGAGTGTAATGCCCGCGCGGAATATATTGGCTGTAGTCTTCGATGAGTTTCATATCTTGAGATAGGTCGGGTCGATCCCAAATTGGAGAAACAGCAGCACCTTGATGTCCTTCTATAAGATTGAATTCACTGTTAACTAATTCTTGCGCTTCAGCCGGTATCGATTCTTTCAATCCGAGGATTTTTGCTGCAACCCCAAAGTAAGCCATATTTCGGCGAGATGGATCCTCTAATGGAGATCCTTTCAATTCCTGGAATTGTTTGGCTGTTGCTTGTAGCATGCTTTGAGTAAGGCGTTCAAGGTATGGAATAAAATATTGCCGTTCAAGGGTACGAAGCATTTTATCAAAAATGAGATGATAGATATGGAAAACCGAGTCTGTTGTAATAAAATTAAATTGACCTTCATCGTATCGATTTTGCTCATAGATTTGATAAAACTCACGGTACTTTCCAGCTTCTGGTGGTTCTACATAGAACCCATTCTTGGTCAAGAGATCTTGTTGCTGTTTTGAAAAAGTAAATTTTGAGATGTCTTGGACAGTTTGAAGGTTGACAGGTAAACTATATCCTCCACTGAAAGAAGCAGGCAATTGGGATGATTGGGATGGATAATCTGCAAACGCTGCAAGGTATACTTTTCCTGTTGCAAGTGGGGTGATATTAAATTTTGGCTCTTCTGCTTGTTTAGCTGGTTCTTGTGGTGATGAAGGGGTTCCCGATATCTGTGATGGTTCCGGTTTAGTTTCAGGAGTTGTGCTTTTAATTAGAACGTTGGCGAGGTTACAGGCTAATAATACTGAAATCGTCGCCATTATTATGATTATCTTTGTGATCTTGTGTTTATTTACCACCATATACCTCCATTTTACAAATAATTTATTGGGTCATTACGTACATCATTTTTTCGGGTGATGTCATAGTATATAATTGATTATAAATCCCATTTATCCGGGTTAAGCGTGTAAAGCCGAACCCATTCCATTCCCACGCCGAGAGAGAGGTTGCCGGTTTCCAAAAAGGATCGTCATAATTGTGCTCGGTTGCAATTAATTCCTCATAACCATCCTGGTTAATATCGGCGGAGGAAAAAGCATCTAACGGTTCAGCCAGAGCGGAGCCAGCCCAAACCTCGCGGTATTTTCCTTGCTTCCATCCAATTAATATAAGATGACAACTTAAACCAGCAGCATTATGGAAGTCTTTGATTCGGCTATTTCCAGGGTTGTCTTTATCTATTGGCCAGGGTAAAAATTTTCTCCACACTAACAAAGTGATCTCAAAGTGACCATCTCGGTTTAGATCAGTGATCCCAGCTTGTTTAATATACCATTGAACAGGACTTTGCCATAAAAGGAGATCGTTTGCGACTGATCCACAACTATTTCGTAGTATCGATGATTTGGTGAGAAAAGTCTGTCCACCATTCAGTTTCAAACACTCCTTTTGTCCATCCTGATCGAAATCAGCTTGCATGGATAGTTTATTCAATGTAAGCCGTTGTATCCATCGGGCAGGTATGAATGCTTCTGATTGATAAACCCAGAAGCGCACATTAACTGGACTAACCAAAATTAAAGCTAAAAGTGAGATTACCAGAATTCTTGCACGTAATTGAGAAGACATAAGGTATTTCGGTTATCAAGCTACTCGATTCCTACTACGATGTTATCCTAATTTGATATGAAGAAAAAAAATTCTACAGTAAAGTCGAAGAAAACCATTTGGTTTATTAGATCAAATACTTTCTTGGAAGGCATACAATCCGGATTGTTCTCAAAAAGATAGAAGATTTGTGGTAATTTGCTTGTTTCCATGGTTAAACATCTAATGAGTTCGTTTATGAATAAAAATTGCTGTAGTTCTACCGGGTACGAAAAAAGTCTTCTTATTGAAATCGAAAGAAGCCAGATGGATAACTGGATCATTTGATGCCAATTGTATTGGATGTAACTCAAATTCTGCTTCAAATTCAGGATTATAATAATTAAGTGGATTCTTATTTGCATTAAAGAAAACGACAATCTTATCATATTGCTTATCTAACTGTATTGGTCCATTATCTGAAATGCTCATAACAATAAATCCGGGGATTTGTTGCGATCCGGTATTAAAAAACTTCACTCTGCTCATCACATCCCCTGCATATCGTAGTCGAAAAAGTGGGGAACTCTTACGAATGCGCAATATCTCCTCGAAGTGTAGAAGACACGCGATTATTTGATTTTCTTTAGGGGCAAGTTCTGATTTGCCTAAAAGGTCTTGCATGACCTGCCAATATTTCTCGTTCTTATTTTGTGGGGGCAAACCGATTCCCCAATTGTTGGTGTTATAAGTGAAATCAATCTTATTAAACCAATCTCCTGAGTCATAGCTATCTCGATCCAAAGATTTTGAATGGAGTAATTCAATGCCCGCATCAAAAAATGGTACGCCTTGACTTAATGCGACCAGACTAATTGCTAAATTTTGCATCCGCACCCGATCGGACATTGTTGCCGTTAGGGGAGCTTTGTATTGGATTGCATCGAAAAGGGTTTCATTATCATGTGCTGAAACATAGACAACGTTTTCTTGGGGACAACGTGTATATCCACATCCTTGTCCAATATGAGCACCGCTTACGAGAAATCCCTTTGATTCAACCAATTCATATTCTGCTAAATTGCCAGCTAATCCTATGCGTATTCGATCCGTTATCTCTAATAATCGTGTTAGTTGCGCTTGGATCGGTCGCTTTTCAATTTCATTGGGATCAGTATAAAGACCAGTTATAAATCCCTGTTCTTGTTTATCTTCGAATGGACCACCACCACGTGCAGCTTCCCGGAGGCGATCATTGAATGTTCCAATGCCACTGCCTTGCATATTCCATTGAGTGGCATTTACACCACGTGCGTTATGAGAGACTTCACCAAAATCCCAGCCCTCACCATACATATAAATGGATTTACCATCTATCTTATTTTTTTCAGGTGTTAGAGCATTCAATGCTTCTCGAATATGCAGTATGTTGGATTTCATATGATGTCCCATTAAGTCGAAGCGAAATCCAGCAACTTGATATTGGGTTGCCCAAAGAAGCACACTATCAACCATTAATTTTTCCATCATACGATGTTCACTGGCTGTGTTTGCGCAGCATGTACTGTTTGTTATCCATCCGTCATTATCTAAGCGATAGTAATAACCAGGTACAACGCGATCCAGTACAGATTTTTCATCTTGACCAGCGGCATATGTGTGATTAAAGACCATATCCATTACTAATCGCAATCCGATCTTATTAAGTGATAGCACCATCTGGCGAAATTCAAGAATCCGTTCTTCACCATCTGGATTAGTAGCATAACTTCCTTCCGGAGCCATGAAGTGAAATGGATCATAACCCCAATTGTAGCCATCTTTACCTCGTCCACGGGCTAGAATCGCCTGTTGCTTGTATGAATTAGGCGGAAAGGAAGAGAGTAATTCAAAATCAGGTCTAATCCAGTTTACCTTATTTTCGTTCAAAGAAGCGAAATCGAACAAAGGTAACATATGAACATGGGTGATACCGGCATTTGCAATCCGTTTTAGATGTTGCATACCATTAGACTGGAATTGCGTAAAAGCCAAATATGTTCCACGCTTTTGTTCGGGTACAGATTTGTCATTTGCACTAAAATCACGTACGTGTAATTCGTAAAGCACATAATCTGTTGGGCATTGACGCTGGTAGTTAGGTTGTAAGCCTTGCTGGGTTAGTTGGTCCCATCCATCTGGAAACATGTCTGGATTATTAAGATCAATAATGCAACTATGAGTGGAATTAATTGCTAAACCGATAGAATATGGGTCGGTGACCATATTACGAACCAATCTACCTTCTTGCCGGACATAAACATCTACCTCATAAAGATAATAGAGTCCTTGCCAACCTCTTTCTCCTCTGATTGACCAAACACCAGTTGAGGAATCCAGCTTCATTGTTATGGGGGGGCCTGATATTCGATCCATGCCTTCGGTTTTTAAGGACTTTTTATATAAATGTAAAGAAACAGATTTTGCAGTAGGAGCCCAAACACTTAATGTGGGGATGTCATCCTCAAAATTGACTCCAAGTTTTCCATCGTAAAAGTAAAGATCATCCAATACGCCAGATATTTGTAACGCGGCTACTCCCAATAATTCTCGCTGTGGCGACATAATTGAGACAATAAATTGTCCTTTGAGTATCTCAGGAACGCGTGCAAGGTATTCATAAGGGATTTTTAATATGACTGCATGGCGGAGATGAGGATATTTTTCAGTAAGGTCTGGAGGAAGCGTTTTGTCTCCGAGAACCAGAGGAATAACTTCCCCTTTCGTTAGTCCTTCAGGGGTTGGTTCCATACCTCCATCTGGAGTGTAGTGTAGTTGGTGGATATTTCTGAAATCGAATCCTATATGCCAGGCAATTGTATCAGCACAGAGCCAATAGGCTTGGGCTTTATCTCGAATATCTCCTAATCCTCGAGAAAGAAGGGCTTCTCTAGCTGCTTCTTCGTTTGTAAATTGGGGAGGATTAGGATCCCCTGTTCCTTCAATAATCCATACCTCACGTCCTTTTTCATTGATATCTATACTTTGGTCGTTGGAACTATCTTTTTGATCTCCGCGATGAATTACGTAATGGAGGACTTCTTCTCCTTTAGCCATGCGAATAACCCATAAAATTCCAAAATCATCTTCTCCGAATGGTTCTATAGGTTGTAGCCAGGTCGTTCTCTCCATAGATGTACCCCAAATATGAAGTCCCCAGCCATGATAGTCTTTTTTTGTTCTTCGATAATGAATAATTACGCGATACAAAGTTCGCTCCTTTTAACTTATCCGTAATTAACAACTTGGATGTGTGAATCTTTGCACCTGATTATAATTCTAACATAAAAATTACTCATTTACACGTTCAAAAAAACATACGAGGCTAGATATCAACTTATTAAATCGGCATGAATCTTGCATACCATTAGGCAGAGTGCTCGCTTAGCATAGATGTCTTTATGACATGAGGGATGCTAAGATATTTATTGAATAAGGAGATTTGCAATGAAACCGGTCTATATTCTTTCTCTACTTGTTATATTAATAGTTGTAACGATTTTTCCTGTTGCAGCCTCGGATTCATTATTTGTAATCCCCACATTTACAGTTACAAGTGTTGTTCCTAACCAGACAGTTACAATCTTGACAGCCAACTTCCCTGCCAATGATGTTTTAGATGTGTTCATGGGGTATTATGGAACACAAGGAATCAATGGTATCAAGGTTGCTACCGTTAATTCAGGTTTAGGAGGGAGTTTTACAGCTTCTTTCAATATCCCTCCTGCTCTACAAGGGCAGGGACGCATTGCTGTTCGGGTACAAAGCCCTTATTCTGGATATTATGCTTATAATTGGTTTAATAATGATCCAAATGGCGGGCAACCATATCCAGGTCCGACACCGATGTTTGGCATTCCGACTTTCAGCATTACTAGCGTCGTAAAGGATCAGACCGTTTCAATTATCACCGCAAATTTTCCTCCAAACGACACTTATGATGTACTGATGGGACCGTTTGGAAATCAGGGAATTAATGGTATAAAAGTTGGCACTCTTAACTCAGGGGTAGGTGGTTCATTCCCTGCAACTTTCAATATTCCGCCGAATCTTTTTGGATCATACCAAATTGCAATTCGCTTGCAAAGTCCAATGAGTGGATACTACAGCTATAATTGGTTTTACAATAATCCAAATATACCTCCAGGTCCAATTCCAGGACCAATAATATATGTGCCAAGTTTTAATATCATATCTGTTGTTCGGGGTGCATCGGTGACGATCATGACTGCAAATTTCCCGCCGAATGATAGTTATGATGTATATATGGGCGCATATGGTACGGCTGGAGTCAATGGAATCAAAGTAGCAACGATTAGCTCTGGAACGGGCGGTAACTTTAATTCGACTTTTAATATTCCATTACCTTTAGCTGGTTCTGACCGCATTTCGATACGGTTGTTAAGTCCTATTTCTGGATATTATAGTTATAACTGGTTTTATAACAATACTTATCCGTAGTCCGTTTTCTAAAATAATATTTTTACTTTGAATCATAGAGAGCATGGATTGAAAATTGATACAATCGATGCTCTCTAATTATTTAAATTTCGATAAACAAAAAACTTTTTTATGAGAATATCGGTTTATTAATCGGCTGGTTGAAACTTCAATTTAGACAACGAATCGTGAATTTGATTAAAATTATCAAAGGTCAAATCTTGAAACTTTAGATTATGTGCTGCGCATACTTGATTAAAGATCCCCGTGTAACTTTCAAGAATGCGATTTTCCCAGTTTAATCCCAATTGTAGACTGGTCGTTCGTATATTTTCTGCAGATGACCCTTCCACTTCAACGAAGTCGCCAAAAGGCATTTTATCCAGGGTTACGAGAACCGTTTTAAGTTCATAAATAGTCCGGTATTTTTCATACACCATTAAGACCTCATAGCCCAATGCATTGAGAAGTCTTTGTGCGGTATCGAAGTCATTAACACTTATTTCTATCTCTTGACGTTGTTGGATACCATCCTGAATGATGCCTGCATCCTTATAGGTTATGTATACGTTGTTATCTTGGCGTAATCGTAGAACTTTATTCTGCGAAGATAAACTACCTTCAGGTGTATCGAAACGCAGGTTACGTTCGTACACCCTAGACTGTATCATTGTAGCCCCGAATTCGTTTAGTTTGCTCTCGACTAAACTCAGATCCCTAATAAGAAATTTAACTTCCCGTTCTTGACTGTCTTTTAACATAAAATGTTCCTTTTGTCATGAAAGATATAACACCTGGGAGATTCGTCGCATAAAAAGTATATCCAGTGAAAATTATACCAACGATGGGATAAATGAATTCACTTTTACTCCAATTGCTAAGTATAAAGATAGCAATCCACTCAAAGATGTTTGAGATGAAGAATATAACAGCGGTGATCCTAATAGTAGAAAGAATCCATTTTTTTGCGTTCCACAAACCAAAAATTAGAGATAATCCAGTTGTTCCCCAAATGATCCCACTCACACAAAGATAAAGCGGTGCATAAGGGTAATACACTTTTAAGAGAAAATTCCATTGAAGGAGTGTTACGATAAAGCGCGTCGCGTAGAAAGTGGTTATAATAAACCACCCCAATGTAATTATGTTAATTGCCCATGGACGCGGTGGTAGGTTGAAGAATTTCATCTTTTTATCGTCTTATTTTTCTTGTAAAGCATCTATTAATAAACTCAAGGCTTGTCTGGCTGATCTTTTTTTGTTTTCAAGGCGGTCACCATCCCAATGATAACAGAATCCGTTTTCGATGTCAGGTGTGCTGATTCCAATCCAGGTCAGGCCTACTGGCTTTTCTTGTGTCCCTCCGCTTGGTCCCGCAATACCGGTTACGGAAAGGGAAATGTTTGAGTGGAATATTTTTCGTACTCCCCTGACCATCTCGATGGCTGTTTCTCTGCTAACAGCTCCGAATAAGGAAATTGTCATTTCTTGAACCCCTAATAAATTAATTTTAACTTCATTGCTATAACAAACGACTCCCCCTAGAAAATACGAGGAAGATCCTGGAATGTTAGTAAGAATGTGTGAAATTAATCCCCCAGTGCATGATTCTGCAATAGCCAACTGCCATTTTTTCTTAGAAAGCAATCCGCCAAGGATCGTTGCATACTGCTCATCCGTTTCTTGGCTCTTCCCACTTGCAAATGCGAATGGTTTCGACATTATTTACCTGATCCTTGTGTATTGTACGGTTATAGTAAAATTATCAGAGAAATTATACTTCTTTATCATCATACCATGATAGAATTATCGCGATGCAAAGTGTTTATGAAGAGTTTCCAATACAATTAGAGAATTTACTCGATTCGCTTCCGACCAAACCTGGTTGCTATTTAATGAAAAATGAGGGTGGGGAGATAATATATATCGGAAAGGCGATTAATTTGCGTAATCGGGTACGCTCATATTTCCACACCAGCACGCAACAAGACCATAAAACACGCCAGTTGGTAAGCCATATTCACCATATTGAATGGATTGTAGTCGGTTCTGAATTAGAAGCGCTCATTTTAGAAATGAATTTGATAAAGCAACATCGACCGCGTTACAACGTAATGCTAAAAGATGATAAGCGTTATCCATATATTAAGATTAATTGGATAGATTCTTTTCCTAAAGTAACAGTAACTCGAAATATGGAAAAGGATGGGTCTAGATATCACGGCCCTTATACAAGTGTTTGGGCGGTTCACCAAACTCTTGATTTATTAAGGCGGATTTTTCCCTATTTGACTTGTGATCGCATAATTACTGGAAATGATGAAAGGGCTTGTTTGTACTATGATATAAAACTATGCAGGGCACCCTGCATTGGAGCAATCAATCAAGAAGATTATCGCCAGATGATCGATGATTTTGGGCGTTTCTTGGAGGGGCGTACTGAGCCGATTATCGAGCGTCTCCGGATTGAAATGGATAAAGCATCTGAAGAATTACGTTTTGAGCGTGCTGCAGTTATTCGAGACCAAATAAATGCGATTGAAAGGATAGTAGAGAGGCAAAAGGTCGTTTCGCCTGAATATATTGATTCAGATGTGATAGCGATGGCACGTTCTGAGCATGAGGCTTGCGTCCAAATATTTTTTATTCGGGGTGGTAAACTTATTGGCAGGGAATATTTCATGCTCAAGGGGACTGAAGATGCTTCAGATCAGGAAGTATTAAGCGAATTCATTCCTCAATTCTATGATCAAGCAACAAATGTGCCCCAACAAGTCCTGCTTCCACAGGAAATCGAAGAAGCCCATATTATCAAGAAGTGGTTATCATCACGTCGGTGCTTGGATAAGCCTGAATGTAAACCTGTGGAAATTCTTATCCCTCGCGAGGGAGTACAGCAAGAGTTAATCCAGATGGCAGTTGAAAATGCAGTCGAAACTTTGGGTATGCTGAAAGCACAATGGGAATCAGATTCTCATCGACAGGAGCAGGCATTATCAGAATTATACAACGCATTGGCATTAACATCTCCACCTAATCGAATTGAATGTTATGATATTTCTAATACACAGGGTACTTATGCCGTAGGAAGTATGGTTGTATTTGAAAAGGGAATTCCAAATAAAAAACATTACCGAAGATTTAATATTCGAACTGTTGTAGGACCAGATGATTTTGCCAGTATGGAAGAGGTCCTGTTGCGGCGATTCAAACATTGGGAAGCTGCCATTAGAGATGAAGAAAGCGAAGGCAAGAAAGATCCTTCTTTTATGCGTTTACCTGACTTATTGATAGTAGATGGGGGAAAAGGTCAACTAAGCCGGGCTGTCAGTGTTCTTGACCGATATAATCTGAGTGGAAAAGTGAAAGTAGTCGGATTAGCTAAGAGGATGGAAGAAATCTTTTTACCAGATCGTGCGGAGGCTGTTTTATTGCCGGGTAATTCTCAAGGGCTTTATCTTCTTCAACGTATTCGCGATGAGGCGCATCGTTTTGCAATAACGGCACATCGAAAAAAACGTACTCAGAAAGGATTATCCTCAACATTAGAGAGTATTCCTGGCATTGGTCCGGCGCGGCGTAAAGCATTATTCAAACAATTTGGTTCGTTAGATCAAATTCGCCAGGCGACAATAGAGGAATTAACGCAAATTGAAGGCATTACCATCCAACTTGCTGAGCGAATAAAAGGTGAATTAGGATAATTATTTTTTTTTTACTTTACGCCTTTGGATAAATTGATGTAGAATATAAGGATTATTTAAGGTTCAATGGTATATAGGTGGTATTTATGCTAAGACAGTCAATTGACCCAGAAGAACTCTATCAGGGAGCAATGGATGCCATTGCAGAAGGGCAATGGACAATAGCTCAGCATTTGTTAATCCAGTTAAAAACAATTTCTCCTGGCAATTCTGATCTTGAACCACTGTTAGCTTTTGTTAATAACAGCATCAAAGCCAGCCAGGAAATGTCAGTAGAAAATCAAAAATCTATTCAGTCAGATGATCTTGAAACCGAATCGATTGAATTACCTAAAGACGATGAAGTTATTTTAGAATCTGATGAAATTGAATCTCTTACGGATAATGAAATGATCTCATCTGAAGGAGAAATTGAGATACATGAGGAAAGTCAGATAGATGAAATTGAGTATGTTCTACCGCATGGAATGATTCCGCCGGCTATAGAATCCGAAACACTGGATGAGACCCAAGAGGATGAACTCGAATTTGTTCAGCCATACGAAGCGAACCAGTCAGCCGAGAATATCGAAGGAAAATTGGAGAACCAGGATGAATTTGATAATATCCCATCCCATAGTGTGATACCTACAGTGATAGAACCAGACATACAAGAGGTAGTTCATCAAGTGGAAATATTGCCTATTCCGCTTGATGAGACGTTAGTAGCTGAGAAAGAAACACAGATAACGACAGAAAGTATCTCTGATATGCCAATCTCTGAAATGCAAGATTCTCAAAAAATAAAATCTGAAGATGCTTTGATAATAACGGATGTAGAAATACAAGAACCATCGGAAGAAAGTGTTGAGGGCATTTCTTTCGATGATGGAGAGGAACCTGAGAAAGCTCTTGAAATTGAAACAGAGGTATCTTCCATAGCCCCAGAATCTGTTTTACCATCCATATCCAAAAAGCATATTGCGAGTCCAAAGCATTCAGAAGAAACCCATACACATCCGGGGAATAAAGCTGAAATCGAGGAATTCTTACAGGATTTGCAAGATGCCATGGATGAAGAAGGGATACCCGCAGAACAGGGCGCCAATCGTGCCCCTTTTCGTATTACACGTCGTTGGGTGATTTCATTAATCTGCCTTGCATTGTTCATATTTTGTAGTTTAGCTTATCTTGGAAATCGTTTCTCTTCCTCTGGAAAACCTCTCACGATGGTGGAAAAGTATGAAACGATGACTCCACCTACTCCAACGTTTACTTTGACATACACACCATTTCCAACTTATACATCAACTCTTCCAGAGCAGACATCTACACCATTCCCTCCTACCGGTAGCCCAACCTTGCCACCTCCTTCTGGAACACCTAGCATGATGCCGACATTGGGTATCCATTCTGAAAAAATTTCTCTTCAAGATGGCATGGCAATGGTTTATGTTCCAGAAGGTGACTTTTTTATGGGACCTACAAATCGAAAAGTTTATTTAAATGCTTTCTGGATAGATAAGACTGAAGTAACAAATGCGATGTTTTTGCGTTGTGTTGAGGCAAGAGTATGCCCACCGCCGGTACGTGATAAATTTAAAGACCAGTCATATGCTAACCATCCTGTGATTTGGGTAAATTGGTTCCAGTCTTTTGCTTATTGTCGTTGGGTTGGGAGACGCTTACCAACAGAGGCAGAATGGGAAAAAGGAGCTCGGGGAACAGATGGTAGGCTTTATCCGTGGGGTGATCAAGAACCTTCTGGAGATATGGTTAATATATGTGATAAAAATTGTGGTTTCAACTGGAATGATAAATCAATTAACGATGGATATGCCCAAACTGTGCCGGTTGGTAGTTATATGAAAGGTGCGAGTCCATATGGGGCTTTGGATATGGCTGGTAATGTTTGGGAATGGACTGCTAACTGGTTTGATGACACTAGTTATTATGCTCCTCCAACAGCCAATCCACTTGGTGCAAAGTTTGGGGATAAACGAGTGATACGGGGTGGGTCTTGGAACGATTTATTTGAATATATTCAGACAACACATCGAAGTAAATTGATCCCAGCCTATTCTCTTTACAATATAGGATTCAGGTGTGTATCAGCACCGAAATAAAGAAGGAGGTATCCAATGAGCCGTCAAAAAAAATATACACCAACAGTTGGTGAAAAACGACGCATACGCAGACAGCAGATATTTTTTGCATCCTTGGCGTTTGTAATGATCTTAGCGATGGTAGTTTCATTAATCAAGTTCTGATTTGAATGGTATAATAGGAAGTCAAATTAAAAATTAGCATTGAGCAAGGGAAACTAGACAACCTGCAATGGTATGAAGGAGTAGAATATATGTCTGGACATTCAAAGTGGTCAACAATTAAACGCAAGAAAGGAGCTGCTGATGCTAAACGAGGTCAGGTGTTTACTCGTCTGGCGCGCGAAATTGTATTAGCTGCACGCGAAGCGGGCGGTGATCCAGAAACCAATTTTCGTCTACGTCTTGCCATCGATAAAGCAAGGGCAAATAACATGCCTAAGGAAAACATTGATCGGGCAATTAAACGTGGTACCGGAAGCGATAAAGATGGCATCGTGTTAGAGGAAATTGCTTATGAAGGTTATGGTCCTCATGGCGTTGCCTTGATGATTGAATGTGTTACGGATAACCGGAATAGGGTTGTGGCAGAACTTCGTCACATTCTTAGCCGGCATGGTGGAACTTTAGGCGAAAGCGGTTCGGTTGCCTGGCAGTTTAAACGGGGTTGTTATTTTTCCTTTCCTATAGCAGGGCATGATCAAGATTCAATTTTTGAATTAGCGGTCGACGCTGGTGCTGATGATGTTAAATTTGACGAGGATACAGTAGAAATTTTTGGCCCTATTGAATCATTTAAAGCGATAAGCGATCGTTTACGTTCTAACAAGATTCAGCCGGAAGAAGCTGGTCTCAAGTTATTCCCTACCAATGAGGTGGAACTGGACAAAGATGGGAGTTTGCACGTTATGCGCGTTATTGAGACTCTTGAAGAAATGGATGATGTGCAAGATGTTTACTCTAACTTAAGCCTATCAGATGAATTATTGGCACATTTGGAAGCCGAATAACGAGTTCGGATTCATCAGCGGTATATGCTTGTTGTTGGTATAGACCCCGGATTTGCTACCACTGGATATGGCGTGGTACATGAAAATGAAGTTGGCGATTTATCGGCTGTGGATTATGGTGTAATTTCCACCGCCCCAAATATTCCGACAGCAGAGCGGTTATTGGAATTACATCGGCGATTATTAGAGGTAATAAAAATCCATCATCCTTCTTCGGGTGCTGTCGAAAAGTTATTTTTCCAACGGAATGTGCGCACAGCAATGGATGTAGGGCAAGGACGAGGTATTGTCCTCCTCAGTCTGGCTGAAGAAGGAATACCTATAGCTGAATATACCCCAATGGAAGTAAAGCAGGCTGTTGTGGGTTATGGTGGTGCGGATAAAAACCAGGTACAGCAAATGGTGCGGGTTTTGTTGGGGCTAGAAGATATTCCGCGTCCTGATGATGCTGCGGATGCATTAGCGATTGCCATTTGCCATATCCATAGTAGCAAATATCAGTTACTCACACAAATGTAGTAAAATGGCGAGGAAAATGTGATTGCTTCAATCCATGGTCAGGTCTTATATAATGATGAAGAAAATTTAATCATAGAAGTTGGCGGAATAGGATTACAACTTTTTGTAACAGCACCTCTACGGGCAACCTTACGTATCGGAGAAATGGTACATCTTTTTACCTATCTGGTTGTGCGTGAAGACTCGTTAACATTATATGGATTTGAAACATTTGAGGAACGATCATATTTTGGACTTCTATTAGGAGTAAATGGTGTTGGACCCCGTGTGGCATTGAGCGTTCTTTCTAGTATGACTCCGGACTCTATCCGCCGGGCAATATTTAACGAACAGCTTGATCTCTTTAGTCGTGTGCCAGGTGTTGGAAAGAAAACGGCACAAAAGATAATTCTTCATTTACAAGACCATATACGCCGCTCTTCTGGTATAGGTGATTTGCAATCTTTATCCGTAACGAGCGATGTGGATACAGAAGTCATGAATGCATTGATCGCTTTGGGTTATAGTGTAATTGAAGCGCAAACTGCTGTGCAATCTATCCAGAAGGATGCACCATTGGATTTGGAAGAGAGTTTACGTCTTGCTTTACAATCTATGTCTTAATAAACTATCGTCTTTTATAAGTTGTATTATTATTATAAGGATATAACAATGTTCAAAAACAAGATAGTTTCTTTTATTGGGGCAGGGGCGATGGGTAGTGCTATGATTGCTGGGTTGATCCGCGAAGAAGTGACCGATCCAGAGGCGATTATTGCCTCTGACCCATTACAAGAACATTTAGATGAACTCAAAATAAAATATCATATCAAAACCACTACAGATAATGTGGTAGCAGCTCGGAACGCTGATGTAGTTGTCCTTTCAGTAAAACCGCAGAGATTGGAACATGTATTCAAAGATTTACATGGGAAATTGGACCCATCTTGTTTGGTTATATCGATTGTTGCTGGAATGCCAATTGATTTCCTGGCGGAGGGTCTGAATCATCCTTGTATTGTACGCACTATGCCAAATACACCAGCTCAAATTAGTGAAGGAATCACGGTTTGGACATGCTCATCTTCTGTAACAGAAAAACAACAAGCGATGACGCGTCGTATCCTGCAGGCGTTTGGTGAAGAAGTATTTGTAGATGAAGAATCTTCCATGGATGCCGCAACCGCGCTCTCAGGTACTGGACCAGCCTATGTCTTTTTATTCATGGAAGCTATGGTGGATGCTGGTGTCCATCTTGGCTTTTCACGTAAGATTGCTGAAAAATTAGTGGCACAAACAGTGCGCGGCTCGGTTGACTTCTATATTCACAGCACGAAAAAAGGCAATGATATCCACCTGGCGCATATGCGGAACCAGGTTACTTCACCGGGGGGTACTTCTGCGGCTGCTTTGTATTATTTGGAGAAGGCTGGATTCCGTACCGCAATTTCTCGGGCAATCTGGGCGGCGTATGAACGTTCTGTAGAATTAGGACAGGGTAAGAAAACACGTCCGCCGGATAATAGTAAATAGGAGACCACCCGTGACGATCGATCCATTCAAATTAGAACGCTACTTTGCTCAATTCGAATTTAAAGTAAAGTATCTGTTGAGCTCTTCGGATCCAGAAAGCCTATCAATGGAAGAACTATTGCAAATGGCTTCTTCCGAGAGTCTGATGTTATGGAAAACGTTAAAACTGGGATACACTGAGTCTGCTGGTCATCCTGTCTTGAGGTCTGAAGCCTCGAATCTTTATCAAAACATTACGCCGGATGATTTAATCATTTCTGCACCTGAAGAAGCCATCTTCATTGCCATGCAGACAATTCTCTCTCCCGGAGATAACGTCATTGTTGTTTCTCCGGCTTACCAGTCTTTGTATGAGATTGCCCGTTCTATAGGGTGTAGTGTAACCCCTTGGAAATTCGAATTAGGGTCAAATGGCTGGCAGCTCGACATTGATCAATTGGAGCATAGTCTCATTGCTCAAACACGACTTATTGTGGTGAACTTTCCCCATAACCCGACTGGGTATGTGCCTTCTATCGCGGAATATGAGAAGATCGTTGATATTGCTCGTAGGAATGGCATCTATCTCTTTTCTGATGAGATGTACAGGTTTTTGGAATATGATTCTACGAAACGGTTGCCGCCCGTATGTGACAT
>JBAXBF010000036.1:0-17007 GCA_037142095.1 Chloroflexota bacterium | reverse complement strand
CAGAAACGCGCAATCGAAGACGGGTATTGGCTTCCCGTAAGGCGGACTCGGCATCCACCTTACCGATCACTGCTAATCCAACAATCGCAAATAGAAGCTCGCCAATTTGATCTGCATGGATAGGTACTTCGTTTGTTTTCAGATTTTTTACGATTTCTTGAATCTTATCGAAGGCAGCTCTTATCTCTGCTAAGCGGAAACCAACCCGTCCGACCCGTTCCTGATATTCCTGAGATTGAATCAAAGCGGGCAGCGCCAAAGGTACCCCTTCTAACAAGCCTTTGGGCTTCTCTCCATTTTCCCCATTCTTGCCATTTTCCGCCCGTTCTTTGGCTTTCAGGCTTTCCCAATTGCGCAGTACGCCATCGACATCAAGGATATCCGAATCGCCAAACACATGCGGGTGACGGCGTACAATCTTTGTATGAATGCCATGCGTTACATCTGCCATGCCGAACTCGCCCGCCTCTGCTGCAATCTGAGCATGCAGTACGATCTGCAAGAGAAGATCGCCAAACTCCTCGCATATATCCGCATTGTCCTTTGCGTCGAGCGCACTAAGTACCTCATACGTTTCACTGATCAGATGCGAACGCAGCGATTCGTGAGTCTGTTTTCGATCCCATGGGCAGCCATCCGGAGCCCGCAAGTGAGCAACGATTTCTTGAAACGCCTCAAACGATGTATCTGCTGCTAAAGGAGGTACAAATAAGTTCGTCGTGCTGCCGAGGTACTGGCATTGATCCAGCACACCCAGAGCCATCGTTTCGATACGAGGGGAGGACACATCCTGTGCGTTTTCGCGATTAAAATATACCAGTTTAACTGGATGCTGCCCTGGGTAAACTATTCGCAGCACCGCCTTTACCCGCTCTGCCAATTCGACAGATCGTAAACCAGTTATAACAACAGGCACATCCGGCGGAAAAGGGGGATAATGCTTATCGTGCAGATATTGAGCATCTAGCAGCGTAAGTTGAGAGGAATCTTTTAATCCCAAAACCGCGACGATCTTTTCGATCAAGCCTATTCCTTCGATGAGGGACATGGACAGGTTACCTTAATATCATCTTAATACCAAAACGCAAAGACACCCCGAATGCATACACCCCCTTTTACGGTCTTCTATGGATCCACATCCAATGCCAGCAAAAAGTAGATCTACATTCGCAGCGTCTTTGCGCTTTTTAATAAATGAATGACTAACGCTTTGTGTAGGTCGGTGCCTTACGTGCGCGCTTCAAACCTGGTTTTTTGCGTTCCTTGACACGTCCATCGCGGGTCAGGAGACCCGCTCCGCGTAAAGCGTGGCGCAAATCCGGATTCATCAATACCAGTGCGCGTGCCAGACCTAGCTTTACGGCATCCGTCTGACCGGTTACACCACCACCCTTCACCAAAACCGTTACATCATACATGTTGTGGTCTTCACCTATAGCATCTAGCGGAGAGACAATTGCGTTCGTATCACCAGTCCGCGTAAAATAGTCCGCTAATGGTTTTTCGTTGACAATGAAACTCCCGCTTCCCTTAAACAATCGCACACGGGCGATGCTTTGTTTGCGACGACCAATTCCTTCATAATATTGTCCAGACATCTTAACTGCTCCTTACCATTAATCCAATCGTTTCGGCTGCTGGGCTTCGTGAGGATGATTTGGACCAGCATAAATCTTGACTTTCTTGATTAACTGACGACCGAGCTTATTATGAGGGAGCATCCCCCAAACAGCAAAGCGCAAAGCGCGATCTGGATGCGTCTTCAATAAGTCACCCAACGTAATTTCTTTCAATCCACCGGGATGACCGGAATGGCGGTAATACATTTTATTCAGCATCTTCGTGCCGCTTGCCGCGATCCGCTCAACATTAACAACCACTACAAAGTCACCGTTATTAACTCCCGGTGTAAAAGTAGGTTTGTGCTTCCCCAAAAGCATTGCAGCAATGCGAGACGCCAAGCGACCCAAATACTGGTCATTAGCATCGATCAGAACCCACTCCTGTTTTCCTATTTCACTCTTTTTCGGATAATATGTCTTCTGCACAGCTATCTTCTCCCAATCTTTCAACCTTTTATGATGTTCACATTTGGTAAAACATCATAATATACCTCTAACAAATATAACCCATGCGGCGGCGCCAACCCATGCACTCTCGGCACAACCAACGTCTTAAGTTTTGATAATGGCGACCAGTCAAACAGGCCTTCATGCTCATCCCAACGGGGGGAAGGAAGAAACAAGTTCTCCGCATCTACACTCAGATGATGATGACCTATCTGCATCAAGAAAAACACGATGCGGCGTACCATGTGAAGCAAAAAGGCATTTGCCACAATATCAAAAACGAGATATCTGCCTTCGAATTGCCAAGCAGCTCGATAAACAGTCCGGATTGTGCTGCCACCTGGTTTTGGTGAAGTTCCAAAAGCGCAGAAATCATGCGTCCCTAACAATAAACGACTTGCCTGGACCAGACGCACAAAATCAAGTGGGGGCCAAACCCGCCAGGCATAGCGTTCTTCCAAAGGATTACGCACTTCCTGGCATAAAATCCGATAATTATACCGCCTTGCTCGAGCATCGTAACGAGGATGAAAATCCACAGGAGCAAATTTTACATCCGTTACAGCAACATCCTCGGGCAAATTTGCGTTCATCGCTTTTAGTAAAGCTTGCGTGGAATGTTTCCATTCCAAGTCAAACGCAGCCACTTGCCCAAAAGCATGGACGCCTGCATCTGTCCGTCCGGCAGCATATATCGTCTCGCCTTGCCATTCCAGACTACGCAACGCTTTTTCAACAACGCCCTGCACCGTCCGGCTTCTTTCAAGGGTACCAGCATGATTCAACCGCTGAAACCCTTGAAAATGGGTGCCATCATACGAGAGGTTAACCTTGTAACGTGCCATGAGCTGTTAGCCTACGCTACCCCAGCGACGCTATCAGCCATCACCAACAATAAAAACTATTCAACCAGTTCAATCAATGCCATTTCAGCGGCGTCACCCTGGCGCATTCCAAGTTTAAGGATGCGGGTATAACCACCGGGTCGATTCGCATAGCGCGGGGCAATGTCATCAAACAATTTCTTTACCAGTGTTGGGTCACCCAAACGGGATGCAGCTAAACGACGGGCATGCACTTTACCCGCTGCCTCAGAATCCTTCGTTCGCTTCGCCAAAGTGATAAGCCGTTCAGCCTGTCCACGAATGGCTTTGGCTTTGGCAATTGTCGTCTGAATACGCTCATGCTCGAACAATTGCTTGATCAACGTCTTCCGCAAGGCACGGCTTTCATCTTTGCCGCGACTTAATTTCTTAGTTCCTATCTTATGTCGCATAATTACGCTCCTAACCAGTTCCCTGGGATTTGATTAATCCAGGTCTTCTTCGTCCTCTTCTTCGATCTCGTCCTTTAGATAACCTTTTTCCCGCATCTTCTGGCGCAATTCATCCAAACTCTTTTCGCCGAAATTACGGATGGACATGACCGCTTCTTCGCCTTTTTCCAGCAGTTCCAATACCTCACCAACCGTTGTGATACCTGTACGTTTGAGAGAATTGAAAACACGCACGGAGAGGTCAAGATTCTCAATTGGAGTTTCAATCATCTCGCTTGTCAAACGTTGTGTCTCAGCTTCCTCGTCGATTGCCATCAACAACGATTCCTCGCTGACATTCGCCAGATAGCGAAGATGATCTATTAATATTCTTGCACTCGTACTCAATGCGGTTTCTGGACTAATCGTACCATCCGTCCAAATTTCCAAGGCAAGTTTATCATAATTGGCACTTTGACCAACTCGCGCCGCGTTAACTTCCCAATTGACCCGCCGCACTGGGCTGAAAACAGCATCCACCGGCAATTCACCAATTGGGAGCATGCCCGCACGCTCATCCAATGATACATAGCCCCTTCCACGATCAACCGTCATCTCAATCTCTAAATCCACACTTGGATCATCTGATGTGAATAAATAAAGATCGGGATTAATGATCTCGATTTCAGGAGGTGTCTTTATATCCGCAGCAGTAATCATCCCGCTACCCCGCACCTCCAACTGCATCCGCGCAGTATCTACATCATGCAAGCGTAAGCGGATTTGTTTAATCTGTAAGATTACCCGCAAAACATCTTCACGCACACCAGGAATATCAGTGAATTCATGCGGTATATCGATGATTCTTATTGAAGTAACCGCTGCACCAACTAATGAGGATAATAACACTCTCCGCAAGGCATTCCCAAGCGTTGACCCATACCCTCTTTCCAATGGGCTGATGATGAACTTTCCATAATTGCGGGCTTCCGCTTCTGCCGCACGTTCTATCTTGGGTATCTCCATTGCACTTCTAGCAACGACCACGGTTCACCTCACCTGTCATGAAAAATAAAAAAGATTTACCCACCAGAAAGCACTTAGCGTGAATAGTATTCAACGATTAATTGCTCATCTAATATTCCGTCGATTTCAGAACGCTCAGGCAAACGCAGCACATCTCCCGAAAAAGTCTTGAGATCGCGGCTTAACCACATCGGAACGTTCCGGGCTTCGGCGACAGCAGGTAACTCTTTGAAGTAAGTCCGTGCACAAGAGCTTGGTCTCACCATGATCTTATCTCCAATGGATACCATCAAAGAAGGGATATTTGTCTTTCTACCATTGACCATGAAATGTCCATGGTTGACAAGCTGACGAGCCTGAGAACGGCTCTCGGCTAAACCAAGTCGGTAAACGACATTATCCAATCTAGACTCCAACACCTGAAGGAGATTCAAACCCGTCATTCCCCGACGGTGAAGCGACTCTACATAGTAACGATGGAATTGACGTTCCAACACACCATAGATCCGCCGCGCTTTTTGTTTTGCACGTAACTGACGTGCAAAGTCAGATTCGCGCCGGTGGCGGTACTGCTCACCCCGCCCATGCGGACCGGGAGCATAAGCCCTGCGATCGAACGCACACTTGGCTGAAAAGCACCGCTCTCCTTTTAAGAATAATTTTCCACCTTCCCGACGGCACAATCTACATACCGGCTCACGATATTTTGCCATATAAAAACTCTCCTAAATATTCACTCCACAATTAAACGCGTCGCTTCTTAGGCGGGCGGCAGCCGTTATGTGGCACAGGGGTGATATCCGTAATCGATGTTACGCGCATCCCTGAAGCCTGGACGGCGCGAATCGCAGCCTCGCGACCCGGACCAGGTCCTTTGATGATTAAGGTTGCATCTTGCATCCCTAATGACATAGCGGTTTTTACTGCCTGCTCGGCAGCCATACGGGCAGAGAACGGTGTACTTTTTCGCGAGCCCTTAAAACCCGCCGAACCGGAACTTCCCCAGCATACGGTGTTACCGATCGTATCGGTTATGGTAACAATCGTATTATTAAAACTAGCGAAGATATGAATCTGCCCCGAAGATAACGTGCGCTTAACTTTCTTTGTGCTTGTCTTACGCGCAGCCTGTCCCTTTTTAGCCATAGCACCTCCAAATAATATTCATTCTACTTCTTTGAACCACGTCGTCTTCCGCGCCCGGCAACTGTCTTACGCGGTCCCTTACGGGTGCGCGAATTAGTACGAGTGCGTTGGCCACGCACAGGCAAACCACGGCGATGCCGTAACCCACGATAACAGCCGATTTCAATAAGACGTTTGATGTTCATCTGTACCTCGCGGCGCAGATCACCTTCAATCTTAAAATGAGAAACAATATATTCGCGTAACTGATTTACTTCTGAGTCCGAAAGATCCTTTACTCGTATATCTGGACTGATCTTCGTTGCAGCCAGAATTTCATCTGCGCGCGGACGACCAATACCAAATATATAAGTCAACCCAACCTCTATGCGTTTATTACGCGGTAAGTCAACACCTTCAATACGTGCCATAGCCTACCCCTGCCTCTGCTTATGTTTTGGATTTTCACAAATTACATACAAGCGTCTCTTGCGCCGCACAAAGCGGCACTTGGAACAGCGCTTGCCAACGGATGCTGTAACCTTCATAGTAAACTTACCTCTCTATATCAACGGTCACTTTTAATAATATTTGCCAAAGTATTGATTATATCCCAATTGGTATATTTCGTCAATAACATGCATTTTTTGGTACTATCGTACCAATAAACGCTCCTCATATCCATGCATCTTCAACTCAGCGTCAATAAGGAAGAATGTATCTCTCACGACACCGACGACAATCAACAAACCAGCAGAAGAAACGAGTAATAATCCTGTATTATTTCCTAGCGGGAAAACCAATCCCATAAACCAGGGTAATATCGCTACAATACCCAAGAATACTGCTCCAGGTAAAGTGATTCGCCGTAAGACTTTCGTCAGATAACGTTGAGTGGGCGATCCACGGCTGACACCAGGGATCTGAGCACCGACCCGTTTGAGATTTTCGCCATAGTTCTGCTGGGTGAATAACACATCCGTATAGAAGAAGGTGAACAAAACTACCATAAAGAAATATAATACCCAATACACATCACTGCCACCGCCGAAGATATTCTGAACGCTCTTCGCAAAACCTGCTATTCCTGCGTTTGAAGAATAGACGAAATAGCTTGCAATAATCGACGGGAAGGTCAAAATCGACTGCGCAAAGATGAGCGGGATCATTCCAGCCATATTCACCTTTAGCGGCAGCGTACCCCTGACTGGCATAGACATACGATTACCAATTCTTCTTCCAGGATACATCACCGGTACATTACGTTGACCTTGCTGAACATAAACAATAGCAAAGATTGTCAAGACAGTAATGAGAAGCATAAAGAACAGGATCGGCCAACGGTTTGCCTGATCTGAAAGAAGTTTAGCAACATTAGCCGGAACACGTGAGACGATTCCGGACATAATGATTAACGAAATACCCTGGTTGCGAATTCCATATTCTGATATTACTTCACCCAACCAGATGGCGAACATCGTTCCTGCAGTCATACTAGCGATAATGGCTACGGAGGGTAATATTTGAGGACCACTCCAACCAAAGTTAGGCAAAATATTTCCACCTGCCAATGAGGAGAAGATATTAATCTGCCCTATCGCCTGCAATGCTGACATAGGAACGGCAAGGAAATAAGTCCATTTTTCCATCCAGCGCTGACCCTCGCGCGGGTCTTCTTCCATCTTTTTCTGCAATGCGGGAATAATTGGAACCAACAATTGCAGAATAATCTGTGCCGTGATGTACGGATAAACACCCATTGCCAAAACACTAAAGTTCGACACCGTGCCACCCGAGAGCAGGTCAAGCAGATTGACCAGTGTACCGGCTGCGCCACCACCGCTCAGAATGTTGGCAATCGCGGCACGGTCAACCCCAGGTACGGGAACATGGGCTGCAAAGCGATAAACCACCAACAAAGCAAGTGTAAGAAGCAGTTTTCGCCGAATGTCATGTGACTTCCATAAATATTGCCAGGCAGAACGCTTCATAGTTAATTATGACTCCTTAATCGTATTACTCAAGCGGTAGAATTTCTACGCTACCACCGGCTGCCTCAATTTTGGCTTTAGCATTCTCACTCACTCTGTGAGCGCGCACTTTCAATGCCACATTTATCTCGCCTCTTCCTAAAACCGCCACCGGTAACTCAGGTTTACGCAGAAGACGAGCTTCTTCGAGCGTATAAGGAGTAACATCGCTGCCAGCAGCAAACTCCTCCAACCTGTCCAAATTTACTTCGTTATATAACGTGCGGTTTAGAGGGACAAACCCGCGCTTGAATGGCAAGCGACGGAAGAAAGGCAGGTTTCCACCCTGGTGATACAAACGGGTACCGCCACCAGCGCGCGAACCATCCCCTTTCGTGCCGCGTCCAGCAGTTTTGCCCTGACCAGCAGATATACCTCTACCAACTCGTTTGCGAGACTTCTTTGATCCTTCGTTTGGCTGTAATTCATGTAACTTCATTATTCACCATTCCATTATTTCTGAGGTACAACCTCAACTAAATGGTTAACCTTAAGCAACATTCCACGCAGCGTAGCACAATCTTCATGCTGCACGGTTTGATGCATCCGGCGCAACCCAAGTGCGCGGATGGTTTCCTTATGTTTCTTGGAATACCCAATTGGGCTTTTTACCAAGGTTATGGATAAAACAGTCTGTTCTTCCTTAGCCATGTTTTTCTCTCCGCTCCCAGAAGGGTAAAAATTCTTCGGCTGGACGGCCGCGGCGTTTAGCCTCTTCCTGCGGGGATTTCAGCATTTCTAATGCCTTGACAGTAGCATATACGGTATTCAGCATATTGCTTCCGCCCAAAGACTTGGTCAAAATATCTGAAACGCCAGCAGCTTCCACTACTGCACGCACACCACCAGCCGCGATAACACCCGTACCTGGAGAAGCAGGTTTGAGTAAAACTCTCGCCCCAGCGACTTTCGCTATTACCTCATGCGGAATTGTAGAACCGCTCAGGTTAATCTTCTTCATATTGCGGCGGGCACCTTCGCTAGCCTTACGCATTGCATCTGACACGGCATTCGCTTTGCCTACCCCGACACCAATGCTGCCTTTATTATCACCAACGACGACCGTGACTCGAAAGGAGAAACGGCGTCCACCCTTTACAACTTTCGCTACGCGATCAATACCAATGACGCGCTCGTCGTAACCTCGTTCTTCATATTCTGGACTTCCGAAATTCATAATCACTGCTCCTATCTGAATGCGAATCCAGTATCTATTAGAATTCCAAGCCGCCTTCGCGGGCACCATCGGCTAATGCTTTCACACGACCGATGTACTTATAACCACCGCGATCAAATACCACAGCCTTAATTCCCTTTGCTTTCGCTCGCTCTGCCACACTTATTCCTACCAGCCGAGCTTGCTGTGTTTTATTTAACCCTTTCATCTTCGAACGCAGTTCATTGTCAATCGTTGAAGCTGAAACAACGGTATTACCGCCTTCATCATCAATCACCTGAACATAAATATCCGACAAGCTGCGGAAAACATTCATACGCGGTCGCTCACCATTGCCAGATACACGCTTACGGATACGCTCATGGCGTATAATTCGCGCTTCTGAACGAGTCTTTTTATTAGCCATACGTTCTCACCTCTTTACCAGCCCAAGACATTAACCGGCCTTGCCAGCTTTACCAGCCTTGCGGCGGATTCTTTCTTCCAAATATTTGATACCCTTACCCTGGTAAGGCTCCGGCGGGCGCACGCTGCGGATGTTCGCTGCAATCTGGCCAACGACCTGTCTATCATAACCGCCGATTTTGATCAGGCGGGTCTTTGCCTCCACCTCGAATTTAATTCCTTCGGGGGGCTCGACTTTGACAGGATGTGAATATCCCACATATAAGACCAGGTTACTGCCATCCATTTCAGCACGGTAACCAACACCGTTGACTTCCAGTACTTTCTCAAAGCCTTTACTCACGCCGACCACCATATTATTGATGATCGCACGCGTCATCCCATGCAGAGCACGGAGCTTTGGTTCATCTGATGGTCTTTGTACATTTATTTCACCATCATCCTTCGATATCTTGATCACCGCCGGGAAAGTATATTCCAGTGCGCCTCGTGGACCTTTCACTTTCACATACGAGCCCTGGACGGTCACCTCAACACCCGAAGGAACTACTACTGGCATACGTCCAATTCTTGACACGCTAACCTCCACTTTCTCATGGTTCCAGCCTTTTCAGAGCTTTTACACTCTTTAAAAACCTTCTCCCACTACCATATCTTGCAAATAATCTCTCCACCGACACCCAGTTGTCTGGCTCTTTGTCCCGTCATCACTCCCTTTGGAGTAGATACAATCGCGATACCCATCCCTGATAATACCCAGGGGATATTGCGCTTATGTGTATATACACGGCGTCCAGGACGACTAATACGTTCCAAACCAGTGATCACAGAACTGCGTTCACGGCGCTCGCCAATATATTTTAAACGGACACGTAATATCTTATGGGCAGGTGTTTTACCTTCCATAAGATCATGACCACCAATAAACCCTTCTTCAGTCAAGATTTTTGCGATCTCAACCTTCAATTTTGAACTGGGCATGGCGACCACGGTATGCCCTGCCATGATTGCATTACGAACTCGTGCCAACATGTCGGCAATAGGATCAGCAACGCTCATACTTGCTTCCTCCAAACATTGTTCTTTTTTACCAAGACGACTTCACGACTCCTGGAATTTTACCTTCCAGAGCCAGTTCACGAAAACAGATGCGACACAATCCAAAGCGGCGTAAATAACCACGCGGACGACCGCATTGCTTACAACGATTTCGTACCCGCTCGGGATACTTACGTCTAATTTCACGATACATCATGCAAGTTTTCGCCATATCTGCTAAGCCTCTTTCTTAAACGGCATTCCCAATAACTTCAACATTTGCCTGGCAGCATCATCTGTCTTTGCCGTTGTAACGATTGTTACTTCTAAACCGCGAATCTTATCGATTTGGTCGTAATCAATCTCCGGAAAAACAAGCTGCTCGCGCATTCCCAATGTGTAATTTCCACGTCCGTCGAATGTGTCTGCCGAAACACCGCGGAAGTCGCGGGTTCGTGGCAAAGCAATGTTCATCAACCGGTCGATAAAATCCCACATTCGTTCACCACGCAGGGTGACTTTTACACCGATGGGTTTGCCTTCTCGTAATTTGAAGTTCGCGATGCTCTTGCGTGCTTTCGTAATGACAACTTTCTGACCCGTTATTTTGGTCAAATCAATTACAGCAGCATCCAGAGCTTTGGCATTGTCAATTGCTTCACCAACGCCAATATTCACCACGACCTTCGAAATTCGAGGCACCTCCATAACGTTGCTCACATCGAGCGACTTTTGCAGGGTAGGCATTATTTCTTGCTTATAGCGTTCTCTCAGCCAATTCATAATTTATACTCCTACTTACCAGGTTTGCCTATTCTTCATCCATCAACGCGCCGCAACTCTTACAAACGCGGATGACCTTACCCGGTTCCCGCCGGATTCCAACCCGACTCGCTTCGTGGCAGCTTGGGCAAACCAACATGACATTGGAAATGTCAATCGACGCTTCAAATTCGATGATCCCTGGACTCATGGTACGCCCGCCAACCGTTTGACCTTGGCGCTGGTGTTTCTTTCGCAGGCTTACCCCTTGAACAACCACCCGTCCATTGTCCGATAACACCCGGATCACTTCGCCGCGCTTACTCTTATCAGCCCCGGCAATTACTTCTACTGTATCACCTTTCTTAATTTTTACCTTCACAGTCATCACTCCTTTCCATTCCTACAACGCCTCTGGCGCCAAAGAGATGATCTTCATGAAGCCTTTCTCACGCAGTTCACGGGCAACTGGACCAAAGATACGCGTTCCTCTCGGATTTTGCCCATCTGTATCCAGAATCACCGCAGCATTGTCATCAAACTTGACGTAAGAACCATCTTCTCTCCGCCATTCCTTTGCACAACGGACGATAACTGCCTTAACGATCTCGCTTTTTTTGACCGTCGCCTGCGGAGAAGCTGACTTTACCGTTGCGACCACGACATCTCCCACAGCTCCATAGCGGCGAGTAGAGCCACCCATAACATGGATGACGAGCAATTCTTTCGCTCCGGTGTTATCGGCAACTTTCAAGCGACTTTCTTGCTGAATCATACCCAAGCCTCCTAATGTTCATCCGGGCTGATGCCGCGTTTGAGAACTTCTTCCACCACCCAGCGTTTGAGGCGCGAAATGGGTTGGCTTTCCACGATGCGAACTTGATCGCCTTCCTGGCAGCCCAACTCATCATGTGCCATTACACGCTTGCTGGCATGAACCACTTTTCCATACAACGGATGCCTGAAAGTGCGGCTAACCTTTACTACAACCGTTTTCTGCATCTTATTGCTTGTAACAATACCTTCTAACCGTCGGCGATTGTTCATCACTTACCTCCTACTTGCCTTTAACGGTCTCTACATTCAATTTATTGATTGCAGTCAGATACCGCGCGATCATCCGACGGGAATGCCGAAACCGGCTATTATCAGTCAGTTCACCGCTGGCAAGTTGAAACCGTAACTTCATGATTTCTTCTCTGGTATCGTTCAACTTGTTTCTTAATTCTATAGCTGACAATGCACTCAAATCTTCTTTTTTCATTTTCCTTCCCCTCCTAATTCAAGATCAGGATGATTCACAATCTTGGTTTTGATAGGAAGCTTATACATTGCCAGATGAAGCGCCTCTCGCGCTATATCCTCCGGCAAACCGCCTACCTCAAACAAAACGCGACCGGGTTTGATGACGGCTGCCCAAAATTCAACGCTACCCTTTCCTTTACCCATACGGCTTTCAGCGGCACGGTGGGTAATCGGTTTATCGGGGAAAACCCGAATCCAGATCTTACCGCGACGGCGCATGGCATGAACGATAGCACGACGCGCAGCTTCTAATTGCCGAGCAGAAATCCAACATGGCTCCAATGCCTGAAGCCCCCATTCACCAAAGTGAACTTCAGCACCCCGCAATTCTTTTCCCGTCATTCTGCCGCGCATTTGCTTGCGATATTTCACGCGCTTTGGCATTAACATAATTGCACCTCTATCTTTATCTGATTCAGGTTCAAGCACCTAAGTTCATGAACCATCCTCTACGATTTCCTTCTACTCGCTTACGTACACACCCTCAGTATTGGTTTCTGTCTCTTCTTCAACCTGGGGTACATATTCGCCCGTGTAAATCCAGACCTTAACACCGATTCTGCCATAGGTGGTCAGTGCTTCAGAACGCGCATAGTCGATATTGGCACGCAGTGTCTGGCGAGGTACACGCCCTTCACGCATTGAAACGCTACGAGCCATTTCAGCACCACTCAAACGACCGGAAACTTCTACACGCACTCCCTCTGCACCCTGGCGAATTGCCTGCTGGATGGCACGTTTCATCGCACGCTGGTAACTGATGCGGCGTTCCATTTGATCGGCTATGTTCTCGGCTACCAAATAAGCATCCAAGTCAGGATTTTTAATCTCTTTGATATCCAATTCCATCTTCTTACCGACCATTGCCTCAAGGTCCTGGCGCAATTTCTTTACACTCTCACCCTTACGACCGATGAGGACACCGGGTTTGGCACTATGCACAACTAACTTCACCTTTCCAGGGAAACGCTCAATCTCTATCATCGATACACCCGCCCGGTCCGTTTCCTTGCGGATAACTGCCCGCAATTTAATGTCCTGCTGCAACTGATCGACATAATCCGATCCCTCGGCATACCAGCGACCTTCCCATGTACGGTTGACCTTCAGACGAAAACCTCTTGGATCTACTTTTCTTCCCATATTCTCTCCTCTTTTTATGCTGCCTTTTCGCGTAGAATGACGCTTATATGCGATGAACGCCGTAGGAGCGGCTTAAAACGACCACGCGCTCCAAAATGTCGCCATTTACGGGTAGGTCCCTCATCTGCAAAGATGCGGTAGACATACAAATCATCCCGGCTTATACCAAAGTTTTCTTCGGCATTTGCAGCAGCGGAAGAGATCAGTTTACCCACTGGTTGTGCAGCCCCGTTGGGGGTGTACTTTAAGATATTCAGAGCATCATTAACTTTCCTACCGCGTACCAGACCTAGTACTAGACGTACTTTCTGGGCAGAAGTTGATACATGACGCATAAATGCATGAATATTATCTGTTGAGTCCATATCTTAAGCTCCCTTCTTGGCTTTCCTCTCATACACGTGCCCGCGAAAAGTACGTGTGGGAGCAAACTCACCAAGTTTGTGTCCCACCATATTTTCAGTGACGTAAATCGGCACATGGCGCCGTCCATCATGCACAGCGATGGTATGCCCGACCATCTGAGGAAAGATCGTGCTCGCGCGACTCCAGGTGCGTAACACCTTCTTCTCACCGCGCTCATTCATCGCTTCAACTCTTTTTAGCAATTTTGGATCTATAAAAGGTCCTTTTTTTAGCGATCGTCCCATCTTATTTTTTCTCCGTCCTAACGAATATTAGCGACCTTTACCACGGCGGCGCACAATATACTGGTTTGTGCGTTTATTACGTCGCGTTTTATAACCCAAAGTCGGCTTGCCCCAAGGGGTTTTCGGACTTGGCATACCGATTGGTTGGCAGCCTTCACCACCACCATGCGGATGATCGTTCGGGTTCATCGCTGAACCACGAACCGTCGGGCGGATACCCATATGCCGCTTTCGTCCGGCTTTACCTAACTTGATATTGCCATGATCCAGGTTACCCACCTGTCCGATCGTTGCCCAGCATGTCTGCCGAATAAGACGAACTTCCCCGGAAGGTAAACGCACCTGCGCATAATTGCCTTCTTTACCAAGCAATTGTGCGGCAACACCCGCTGTACGCACCAACTGCCCACCCCGACCTTCGTAAAGTTCGATATTGTGGATCATGGTACCTACCGGGATACTAGCAATCGGCAAGCTATTACCTGTACGGATATCTGCATTGGCTCCAGCAACGATCATATCGCCCACTTTCAAATCCACTGGTGCGATAATATAGCGCTTTTCACCATCTACATAGTTCAACAAAGCTAAACGCGCTGTGCGATTTGGATCATATTCGATCGCAGCAACCTTAGCAGGAATATCGCGTTTATCCCGTTTGAAATCTATAATGCGGATATAACGGCGGTGCCCGCCGCCACGATGGCGTACTGTAATCCTTCCGGATACATTCCTTCCACCATGCCCTTTACGTATGACGATCAACGAGCGTTCCGGCTTATCTTTTGTAATTTCATCAAAAGCATAACCGACCATTCCCCGTTGACCAGGTGTTATTGGTTTATACTTCTTTACTGCCATTACTTTACCCCTTCAAACGCTTGGATCGTTTGGCCCGGCATCAGAGTAACGATAGCTTTCTTATAGCTGCCGCGCCGAATCATTAACCGGCGGTTACGAATACCACGTCGACTGCTCTTCGCAGGCATGTTTGCTACGTTCACCCGCACTACGGTAACTTCAAATAATTTCTCTATTGCATCCTTAATCATGCCTTTTGTGGCATCCTGTGCGACCCGAAACACATACTGATGAAGCTTTATGTTTTGATGACTTGCTTTCTCAGTTACATGTGGATGGCGAAGTACGTCATAGATTTCCATAATTCCCTCTCCATTAGCCCAAATGATTGGTGATGACTTCTATGGCATCCAGCGGCAGGATCACCTTTTGATAATTGAAAAGGTCACGAATGTTGAGGTAGCTCGCCAATAATGCTTTCGCATCAGGCAGATTACTCACCGCGCGCGTAACAACATCATATGCTTCGCTCTTGCGCGGTACAACCACCAACGCCGTATCATTTCCAACCAACCGCTTCAACAACTGGGCGACCAAGCGGGTCTTCGGTTCTTCGAATTTTAATTCATCGAGAACTACGATACAATCTTCCGCCGCCTTTACGGATAATGCAGAACGCAACGCCTCACGGCGCATCTTGCGCGGCATATCCAAAGTATAGTCACGTGGTTTTGGCGTGTGGATTTTTCCACCACCAACCCACTGTGCAGAACGGATAGACCCCTGTCTGGCTCGACCGGTACCTTTCTGTTTCCATGGTTTACGTCCGCCACCAGAAACTTCCGAACGCCCTTTGGTTTTGTGTGTACCTAACCGAGCGTTTGCCATCTGACGGACATAAGCCTGATGCATCAAATCAATGTTCGGCAAGACTTCAAAAATACTCGCCGGTAAATCAACCGACCGAATCTTCTCGCCTTGCATGTTTAATACTGATACTTCCATAATTCACTCGCTCCCTACATCGTCCAGCGATTTAGCGCGTCTTACGCGCTTCTCTTACAACAACCAGGCCGCCTTTAGCTCCCGGAACAGAACCCTGAACGCCAAGCAGGTTGCGCTCTGCATCAACCAGCATCACCTTCAAATTCTGTGCGGTAACACGATCATCACCCATGTGTCCTGCTCGGCGTTTGCCCTTTAACACACGACCAGGAGTTGTGCCTGAACCGCTTGAACCCGGTGAACGACCACGGTCCGATTGACCATGAGTCTTTGGTCCACCTTTGAAATGATACCGTTTCATAGGACCCTGGAATCCTTTACCGATGCTGGTACCAATGACATCAACATGATCACCTAAGGTAAATACATCCGCCTTTAGTTGATCTCCTTCTTTGATATCTATATTTTTAATACGAAATTCGCGCAAAAAGCGCAAGGGGGGTATATTAGCACGTTTTAGGTGCCCCAATTGTCCGCCCGTCAGGCGCTTGGGGTGTGTTTCCCCAAAGCCCAATTGCACAGCAGAGTAATCGTCTCGCTCAACAGTGCGAATCTGGGTGACATAACATGGACCCACTTCGAGGACAGTGATAGGCACAGCACTACCACTCTCATCGAAAATCTGAGTCATGCCGACTTTCTTGCCAATTAGCCCTTTCAACATCTCAATTTTCTCCTTTACTTCATGATATCGTAATAATACAAGGGACTGTCAGCCTGGGCTTCGGCTGCATCATCCCACCAGCAGCGCAGTCAGACGATCTGCCGCAAAATTTGTTATTTTTGTTCGCGTGCAGGATCGCTCTTGCGCTGGCTGATGATTTCTAACTATTTTTACTACAACTTAAATCTTAATCTCAATATCCACTCCAGCGGGCAGATTCAGACGCATTAACATATCAATCGTCTTAGAATCTGGATCGAGTACATCGATCATACGGTTATGTGTACGAACCTCAAAATGCTCGTGAGAATCTTTATCGATAAAGGTAGAACGTCTTACAGTAAAGCGTTCAATCTTTGTAGGTAAAGGTACTGGACCGACAACCCGTGCACCCGTGCGCTCAGCAGTCTCGACGATCCGCTTTGCCGACTGGTCTAATACACGGTGATCATATGCCTTGAGACGAATACGTATTTTCTGTTTTGCCATAATGCACCTAATCCAAAATCTTCGTAATCACACCCGCACCAACGGTTAAACCGCCTTCACGGA
>JBAXBF010000035.1:0-17192 GCA_037142095.1 Chloroflexota bacterium | reverse complement strand
ATAAACAGTCTGAACATCCTGTCTGCGAATATTAAGGGGTACCAGGCTGGCTACAAAGGTTGGCGTAATTGTTTCGGTAGGGGTTGATAATGCTGTTGGGGTAAAACTTGGCATAGCAGTAATCGTCATCGTCTGAGATGGCGATGGCGATGCCACCGGAGTAGGACTGGGGGGATAGAAAGCTTGCGATAGTTTTAATGGAGAAAAACTGGTTTGTGTCAAAACTAGAAGTACCAACGCAACCACACACAAGATACCCAAAATAATCGCCGCTTTTGTCCAAACATCGGGGGCAGAATCTTCTGAACCATTAATTTCCTCATCAACGAGAAAAGTATCCTTACGAATATCTAACCTTGAGTCAGCAGCAGAAGTGCTCCCAGATTCCTGAGTGTCTTTCGTCGTGTTCGTCAGGGTGTGAGGCTGTTGCGGGATTTCTGTCCCACAATAACCACAAAATTTCGCCTGTAGGGGATTGTTTTTTCCACAAGATGGACATTGTATCATTTGATTTGTTGTATCCAATTCAACGCGCTCACCGGAAGCATTCAATGGTAAACAATAAGATCCCGATCCACAATGCGGTTCAGTCTTCCAAAACTCCCATACGTAGAGGAAGCCACCATGTAAACCCGAACAGCAGCGTCTTCACCACGATAATCAAAGGGGGTATATCTTTTGGTTTTCCCACTTGCATAGCGATGCGTACTTCAGACAAATGCAATAGAAGCAAACCCAGGAATAACGCCCAACCGCTGCAAGGCATATTTAACATATATCCCCCTGCTAAAAAAGATATGTATAGCAGCACGGATCCTGCCATCATCCAATACCAGAAAAACTTTGTCTGTACCATCGTTCTTTATCCTCCAATTAAAGAAGCCAGAACTGCCCTGTTTTCTATGGCGGTCAGGTCCCGGATCTCTTTTTCCGTTAGCGGTTCGGGGTCCCAGCGAATAAAATCTTTTTGTTGTTCCAAAGTCGTCAGGGACCTCGGTTCAACAATGCGATCATCCAACTTGAGATCCACATCCAAGCGGTTGCCTGCCCTGATCTGGCTTTTACGTTTCTCACAGGTTTGAAAAGTTGCAAACAGCAAAGGAAAAAGATGGCGGTTTTTGGGTGTCATCACCCGGCAGAAATGACCCACTAAACGATGGATCGCCACATGGGATGAATTAGGATAAGGCATACATCCATCGATTTGGGTATCGACGACCGACTTCAAGTTCTGAGTACAACTGCCCACGGCAAGTTTCTTGGTTTTTATCCTGGCAATATCATCCATTGTATAAGTTTTTCCGTCCCGGTCAAAATAATATCGATCGGTTTTACCGCTGGTCTCACCGCAATCGTTAATGACCGATCCCGCACCGATGATGACTGTCAACTTAAAATCGAGCCGCGCGCCTTCATAGCGCAGCATCTCAAAGCCAAAACGAGTCAACGCGAGACAACCTCCACGGCAGACTTGTTCCATTTCCCCTACAACATTCCGTTGTGCGCATTCTTCAAGGCAGGTATATACGGGTGCATGGCGTTTATCATGTCCTATCAACACATGCACATTCGGAAATGAGTCATGAAAAGCATCATTTGTGAGCGAAGGATCGGCTGGTTGAAATGGAATGACCTTTTGATCACCAATAACCTCCACCTGTGGATCGCCAAAACCCATCTCACCGGCTATCCGGATCAAATTGATCTCATCTGGATCAAATCCCATCATCCGGGCAGCAACCCGATCCGTCTCCACTGCATGGTTACCGCTGATAATGACATGACTATCCACCGGTTCAACCGGCGCGGGACAGTTGCCCTGCCCGCCAATAATGCCGTCGATGATCGTAAGATTCGGTTTAAATAAATAAAGCATATCCACAAGTTTCTGATCGAGGTTAAAATTGTGGTTACGTTGACGCAAGTTGTAAGGAATTGTCCCCATAGCATTCTTGAAACCCAGGGTAACCCCTGTATAGAGATTCGTTTTCATTTTCGGGATGGAGATATAAAACGCATCCTCGGCTGCCACTTCACTAAAAATACGCGGCACAACGATCTCTTTATGCACTTTTGCTTTAGGAAGAATGTAGCGATCGGTTGGTTGTTCCTCTAATGCCATCAATTCGACACCATGATAACGAGCCAGCCGGTCGATACCCGCTACCTTAAATGAGCCGTGCGTGGGCATTCCTCTTCCTGAAGATTCTGCGATTACAATATGCTGTGTGTACCGCTTCAGAAAAAGAATGACACTATCCAGGACGCGCGGATCTGTTGTTTGGGGATAAGTATTGCCAAGCGTCCCCATACCAGAATAAACGAGTACCAGGTTAGGTTTGATGACAACTTTGCGATTTGCAATTTGACGGGTAAAACCAGTCTTAGAATCCAAATCTTGTAGATTTTTTTCCACAGCCTCCTGTATACCGCGAATATCTGGCCGTTGAAAATAGGAAGATGAACCATAATTTTTAGGCAGTGTAACATAATCGCGGCGGTAATCCATCGATTCGGCATGGGTAACAACAACATAACTTTTAGGTGATTTAACGACTTCCATAAATACACTAACTACGGTGATTTTAACAAACTTAATAGTTGGACAAAAACCTCGTTACTTACATGGATGTCACCGCTGAAGGGCAAATCCAATACCAATACTAGCAAGAGCGCAAAAGAAATCAATCCAGCCAATCCCATCGTCATCAAAATTTGAATACGGTCATTACGTGAACGAAAGGTAAGCGCAAAACCGACTAAAGCAAATCCACCACTACACAACATAATCCATAATGCAGGTTCAAGACAACTGCGGCTGTCTGACAGTCTTTTTTGCCGCAGCGTGCTTATTGCACTCAATTCGTCCCCTAATTTTTGAAGAACAATTGCCTCATGGTAACTCTGTGTATCCAATGAGAGGCTTACGTTCAACATTTTTCTAAGAAATATACCCGCTTGATCGCTGCGTTTTCCCTGTGCCATTAACGGCCACTCTTGATCGATCACAGATTCTGTATAACTGATGAGCGTTTCTTTAAACTCGGAATGTTGTGGCTCAGGAAGTCCGTCTGCTACATAATAGATAATTTCCAAATGATCAGCTTCCTGCTCTACACTCTCTTTAGCTTTTGTAAAATCCTGCCACACAATCATGATCACAAAAGCCAACAACACAGAAAACAATCCGACCATCGCCTGGTAGATATAACCCGCAAGGATATTATTCTCAATATGTATATGGAAAGGGATACGGTGCGTAACCAACCTGGTTAAGCAACCAGCAACCAACATACTTCCCCCCACAAATATTAAGGCTAAGAACCAAATAGGAAAGGATAACAGGAATAACTCAATACTCATCTCTATTTATTTTACCTGTTTTTCTGGAAGTAACATTGTTATGGCTCCAACCGGGCAAATTTCTTCGCAAAACGAACATGCAATACATTTTTTCACTTCGCGCAGTTCCGGATAAGCATGTGGATCTCCATTCGGAGGATCTACTAATTTCAAACAAGTAACGGGGCAAGCTTCCACACATGCCACACAAGCGATACAAGTAGACAGATTCACAACTGGCTTAAGCCATACGGATTTCTTTAATAAAGTACAGGTTTCGCCTTGTGTGTCGCGGATAGACGCCGCCGGGCACACTTTTCCACATACACCGCAGTCGATACACCGCTGAATATCGATCACATGCAATTCATTGCGCACACCGCGAATAGCATCAACTGGACAAACCCGCACACAAGCGGTACAACCTGTACATTCATTCGTGATGAAATATGCCATGTTATTCTTTTGTCTCCTCAATTACGCGATCCAGAATCCCAAGATGTGCAAGCGTTGCCTGAGTCGGGATACCCGTTTCCGCATCCCACCCACACGCTTGCCAGTAAGCAAACATCATTGCCTCAATATCTATGGTGTTACCCCGATTTGCACCATGCTTCAGCGCAGGGATACCCAATGCACGTGGATTAATCTTCAATGTGTGTGGATCTATCCCATGCCTGATATTAAACATCTGGCGCATTGTCTGAACGCGTCGCCCGATTTCCATATATTCTTCAGGAGTCTTATTCCAGCCTGTCGCGGCATTGAGCCACTCAAAAATCGGGAATGAATCAACCCCTAAGAACGCGCCGAACATACATACACCTGCACCGTTGTACATCTGCGTAAAATCACTGTTAGCTACAATTTTGTTTATCGTATCAGGAGTGGGTTTAAATTTAGCGTTTTTGGCATATACAAGATTGGGTCTGGGGAGTGATTTCAATCTCTTCCAGAGACGATACATATCATAGTACATCATAGAACCAGTCGTATGGCGTCCTGGGGTAGGCTCCACACTGGCATGAATGGCATAACCAGCATCATTGCGCGGGTCATGAAAAGCAATTTCTTGCCCGCCTGCGTGAATAGCATATTCTGAGGCACCGTTACCGAAACGTCTTGCGGCTTGTTTCACCCCATCCGCAAGCAGATCTCCAATCCCTTCACGTTGGATGATCTTATCCACCAACGCCTCTATGGCAGGTGCATTCCCCCATGTCAACTCAAGCCCATCCGTATCCTTCAGCGTGATATGCCCACGTTCATAAGCCTCTAAAGCAAATGCAACCGTCCCACCCGTTGAGATCGAATCCATACCAGCGCGATTTAGTTTCTCAACGATCCGGCGGATTGAATCTAAATCCGTGTTTAACAACATTCCCCCAAAAGCCATGCTCGACTCGTATTCAAGTTTATGGGATTCCCCAGAATCTCCATCATGGCAGACACCCCCACAACCAATCGGGCAAGCATAGCAATGATACTTACGTTTTTCTTCTTCTATGATTCGTCCCGGCTCGATGGAGCGCGAAAGAGCATCCTGGTAATCCAGGTTTGTACCTTTCCAGTTCATGATGGGTGAGTCACCCATCTCAACAGAAGCCTGATTCATACCGATCGTACCCCACTTCTTCAGTAAAAGGGTAAATAATATTCCGTGAAAACGGACATTGAATGGGATTATGCGCAGTAATGCTCCAATAAAGCGCAGGTGACTTCCTGCCGGCAATGGCACGTTAATTTGAGCTACCTGATTACAGCTAATACTGAGAGCACGCATTCGGTCAGGTTTTGCAACGCCAACCCGGCGCGCTCCGTTAAGAACTACTGCCTTAAGACGCTTGGAACCCATCACCGCACCTAATCCTGAACGGGCAGCAATGCGTCCGCCATCATTGACAATGCCGGAGATAAGGGATAGTTTTTCACCTCCGCTCCCGATACAAGCAACCGCAGGTTTCTTCTGACCCTGTGCCTCTCTGAGCAATTGTTGTTCTGTATCCACTGCATCTTTTCCCCATAAGTGAGATGCATCGCAAAGTTCAGGTCCAGATGGTGTAATGGAAAGATAGACTGGTTGAGGGCTTATCCCTTTGAAGAAAATGCCGTCATAACCGCATTGTTTAATGGCAGGGGCAAAATTACCACCGCAATTTGCATCTCCCCAGGTACCGGTAAGCGGGGATTTAGCGGCAACCAGCCAGCGTCCGGTATAGAGGCTGCCGGTTCCGGTTAACAAACCCGAGACAAAGCCAAGTATGTTTTCCTCACCCAGAGCATCTGCTCCGGCTGGTATGCGTGGATAGAGAACATGAACGGCTAATCCCATCCCCGAAAGAAAACGTTCATAGACCTCATCAGGGACGATCTCTTCATTGAATTTTCCTGTACTAAGATCTACCCATAGGATTTTTCCGCTATATGGTTTATTATTCTGTTTTATGGAATGACTGCTCATTCATTTTACTCCTGCTAACTCCATCGAATGTCATCCATTTCCAGGACTATATTCAAGAGCAAGACAACTATTTTTAATTAACTACTTAACTGGTACATAGAATTGGCGGTTGTACAAATCAGCATAGAGACCGCCTTTAGCGAGTAATTCTGTATGCGTGCCGCGCTCGACGATCGATCCATCATTGACGACAATAACCAGATCAGCGTTACGCACAGTAGATAATCGATGAGCAATGACGAAGGATGTTCTCCCTTTAAGCAATTGGTTCAGCGCTTTCTGGATAAGGGCTTCCGTACGCGTATCGACACTGGCAGTAGCTTCATCCAATATCAAAATACGAGGGTCCGCCAGTACAGCCCGGGCAATAGAAATGAGTTGACGCTGTCCCTGACTGAGCATAGTTCCACGTTCACCTACCTGAGTTTGGTAGCCTTGCGGTAAACGAACAATAAAATCGTGCGCGTTCGCTGCCTGTGCCGCGGCTTCCACTTCTGCTTCGCTGGCATCAAGGCGGCTATAGCGTATGTTATTCATCACCGTACCGGAGAAAAGGAATGGTTCTTGTAATACGATTGCCATTTGCGAGCGCAGGCTATGCTGTGTAACTTTACGAATATCATAACCATCTATCGTGATACGCCCCCCATCGGATTCGCTCGTTCCCGCCCCAACTTCATAGAAGCGCATGAGAAGACTCACCAATGTTGATTTTCCAGCCCCGGTAGGACCAACAATCGCCAAAGTGGCGCCGGTTGGGACACACAAATCGAGACCACAGATCACTGGTTGGTTGGGTATATATCCAAAACATACCCCATCAAAGCATACGTCGCCTTTCACCCGAGGTAATTCAACAGCATCTGGTGCATCCTGGATATCAGGCACAACATCCAGGAGATCAAATATCCGCTCTGCCGCTGCCAGTGCAGACTGGGCAATTGTCCACATTTGGGTAATCATCTGGATTGGGCGGAAGAAGTTTTGCGCATATTGGATGAAGGCAACCACGACACCCACACTAATCCAACCATTCACAGCCAGATAACCGCCATACCCCGCCACAATTGCCATATCAATCGTGCTGAGAACATCCATTGCTGGCATAAAGGCAGAAGTAACCGCGTTCGCGTTGACATTAGCATCTCGATTGGCGGCATTGCGCTCCATGAAACGCCGGGTATTCAAATCGCCGCGATTAAAAGCCTGAGCAACTTTGATACCCCCCAATTCTTCCTGAAGTTCGGCTGAGACATCGCCAATCGTGGTACGTGTTTTTCGGTAGGCGCGCCGTGCGGTAATAGCGAAAAAATTGGTAGTTAAGAGCATAAAAGGAATGATGATGAGGACTGACAGAGCCAAGCGCCAATCCATTCCCAGCATGGCAATAACCAAACCGATAAGAGCAAAGAAACCTCCGATCAATTGCGCCATGCCCTGCGTAATAAAAGAGTTAATAACATCAACATCGTTCATCACGCGGCTCATTAAATCCCCGGCTTCTTTTCGCTCCAGATACTGCAGAGATAACTTATGAATATGCGCCATGATGAGATTGCGCAAGTCCGCTAATAAACGCTGACCTGACCATGACATGAGATAAATTTGGTAGCGCATCGCGAACATATTGATAAGATAGGCGATGAAAAGAAAGAGAACGATCATTCCCAATCGGGCAATATCCCCTTTATTGATGATATCGTCGATTGCCCAGCCGATCAACATGGGTCCAACAGCCTGGGTTGCAGATGAAATCAGGGTAAGAATCAAAGCGACGATGATCGCTTTACGGTATGGATGTAGATAATAAAGCAAACGGCTTAAAACGCGCCCTCTATTTTGGGCACGTTCCTCGCTCGTTTCAGCAATGCGCTGCATTCCGCCGCCGTGCATCATAATGCTTCGTCCTCCTGAAGTTGGACGTGCTCGCCAAATTGGGTCTCCAATATACTGACATAGATTTCACTTGTTCGGATTAATTCATTATGGGTACCCTGCGCAACGAGGTACCCTTTATCCATCAGTAAAATTAAATCCGCATTTCGCACGGTGCTGATGCGTTGGGCGATAATAAATGAGGTACGTCCGGCAATCAACTGTTGTAATGCCTGCTGGATTTTATATTCCGTTTCAGCGTCAACAGACGAGGTAGAATCATCCAGAATAAGGATATGTGGATTCACCAACAGCGCCCGAGCGATAGCAACCCGCTGTTTTTGACCACCCGAAAGACCAATACCGCGTTCGCCGACGACTGTATCAAAACCTTCAGGTAATTCAGAAATGAACTCGTAAGCCTGCGCCGCTTTTGCCGCCGTAACTACATCTTCAAGCGAAGCTTCCGGGCGTCCATAGGCAATATTTTCTCGAATAGTTCCAGAGAAAAGAGTTGTTTCTTGTAAGACGATCCCGATTTGAGAGCGTAAAGAATCCAGAGTTACATTGCGTACATCGTATCCATCGATCAACACGCTGCCGGAAGTAACATCATAAAAGCGCGGCAACAGGTTAATAATGGATGACTTACCGGATCCAGTTTGCCCCAAAATAGCAACCACCTGCCCTGGATTGGCAGTAAATGTGACTTTACTGAGTACATCCTCACCGCCTTTATAATAACGGAAACTGACATTTTCAAAGATCACCTGTCCATTTATTGCGGGTAACGATATGGCATCCGGTTTATCTTTGACATCAGACTGCGTATCCATCACCTCGAAAATGCGCTGCGCTGAGGCTTCAGCACGACTCAACATGGAACCAATCATTCCCAACATGAAGATCGGCATGAGCAGGAAGTTGTTATAATTGACAAAAGCAACCAACTCCCCGAGCGTGAGTTGTTGGTTTATTGCCAATAATCCCCCGATTCCGACAATACCTACAATCGCCAGGTTACCTAAAAAGAAAATCATGGGAAAGAGTGTGGTAAATTTTTGGACCAAGATGATGCTTTCATCAAGCAGTTCCTGGTTTTGGCGCATATACCTGTCAAGTTCATAAGTTTCACGAGCGAAGGCTTTGACAACGCGCACCCCAGCCAGATTCTCCTGTAAGATGGTATTGAGCCCCGCCAATTTTTGCTGAACGCGCATGGAGATTGGTGTAATACCGCGCACGAAAAAGATAAACACCCCTACGATAAGCAGCAGCACGAAGATCACCACCAGGGTCAAACGCCAATTCATGGTGAATAAGATAATAATTGAACCAATAAGAAGAATGATAGCGGAGAGAAGCTGCAAAAAACCTTTGCCCACAAACATTTGCACCAGATCTACATCGGAGGTCATCCGTGTCATCAGTTTACCAGTCTGAGCCTGATCATGGTATGAAAATGAAAGAACCTCAAGTTTAGCAAAGATACGGTTGCGTAAATCGTATGCCACACCTTGCGCAATCACTTCAGACCAGTAACCTTGCAGAAAATTAAATATTCCGCGAAAAACAGCTACACCGATCAGCCCGATAACACAATACAACACCCAAGAAATATTTAATACGTTGATGCCTCGGTCAATGAGTAGTCGCAGGAGTTGGGGTGTTGCCAAATTTGCAGCATTCACCAGTAGAAGGCAAAGAAAAGCCCCGCTCGTCGTCCATTTATAATAACGCAGGTAAGCCAGAGCACGGTTTAAAGATTTCATATGAGGAAGAATTATAATCCTATTTTATGACTTCGTGTTCTTCGTACTGTTCTGAGTTTAATCAAAACCTTTCACATTCTACGACAATTGTGATATGATACTAGATAACTTTTGTCTATATTATTCAATTGCAGGTGAATTGATATGCAAATTACGCGACAGGCAGATTATGCCCTTCGAACTGTATTGCACCTTGTGAGAATTGGCAAGGAGCAACGTGCATCTACCAGTCAAATAGCCCGCCAACAGGGTATTCCAAACTCTTTTCTGGCAAAAATAATCTCACAACTCTCCATAGCGGGTATTTTGCTGACTTCGCGCGGAGCGCATGGGGGCGTTTCGCTTGCCCGCCCGGCGGACGAGATCACACTTCTCGAAGTAGTTGAGGCTATTGATGGTCCTATCTGGCTCAATGATTGTGTGAATAACTCAGCAGTATGCACCTTTGGCGAAACTTGCCCTTTGCATCTTATCTGGTGTGAAGTTCATGGGGAGCTCGTGTCCCGATTACGGAATACAACATTTGGTCAAATTATCGCTTCCGAACGAAGTTAGATTGATAAATGATAAAGCATTCTCATTAGAATGATAAAAAGCCATTTTAAGATACTCAGTTTTATCTTTGTCGGATTGGTTTTACTGGCGCAGTCAATCCCCACTTTGATGCCGGTTATGCAGGCTGCACCTTTGCAACAACCGACTGCTTTCAAGACGCCTACACCCGGACCGGATGGAAAAATTTTCTATACGGTGCGTCAAGGGGACACGATATGGAGCATCGCGGCGATTAGCGGGCTATCCGTAGAAGAGCTCCGTACGATCAACAATCTACATCCTAATCAATCGATCAAGCCAGGCGATACGATTTTTTTAGGATTAAGCGGTCCCGCGCTTCTAACACCTACACCAGCTCCCATCACCCCTATCCTGCCGACACCCACTGTAACGCGCAAGCCGGATGATGGTACGGCAAAATTGTGTATTATGTTATATAACGATATTAATGGCAATTCAATGCGCGAGGCTGAAGAGCCCTCTCTACCCGGTAACCCCGTTACAGCCACCGAGAAGAATGGCAAAGTTGTTGTATCAAAAGAAACAGCAGCCGGTATAATCCCGATTTGTTTGGGTGAAAATGAAAAACTCCCACCAGGCGAATACACTGTATCTGTGGCAATTCCGCCGGGATACAATCCCACGACCAAAACAAATTATCAGATCACACTGAACATCGGTGATGAAACCTACCTCAACTTTGGTGCCCAGACGCAATCCTCAACAGCATCCTCTCCTGCAGTGGTATCGCCTGATACAACAACGCCATCACCCTCCGATGATGGTAAAATCCCTATCTTCGGTATTTTGGGTGGGTTCTTTCTCTTGATCGGAATTGGGGTTGGTGTCTATGCAGCCAGATTAAAGAGATTGTAATCTCCGTTTTCTTCAGAGATTACAATTTTTCGTTTAATTCTTATCGTTGTATTCCGATTTATTCTTTTCTAACCAGGTTTTGAAGTAACTTTCAAGAAACTACGCATTAATGCTTTTTCTTCATTCAATGTGCGCATTCGTTCGGCTGAATCATATTGGTATGTTTGATCAAGCGCTTCAATATAATACCGCATGAGGCGCTGAATATCTGGAATATCCTCACCAAGAAGTGAATTAATCTCTACATTAGCGCCTTTTGCCAAACGTGAACGTAATGTTTTTTCGTCAAATCCCATTTCAGGAGTCAACTTCTGATAGACTGTCCCACCCGTCATACCCGAAAAAGCATACGGACCCGGATCACCCATGATGATTACTCTGCCGGAAGTCATATATTCACAGACAAACCCTTTGATATTAGCGTGTAAACCCAGGCTGGTAGATCCGCCATTAAGTGGAATTGTAATTTCACCACCCAGAACGACATCGGCACCGGAAAGGCGGACACAGGCACGCGTATCGGCATTCCCCTGAACGATCAAAATCCCTTTCTGCGCTCCATAAGCGAATGATTTTCCAACACTACCATCAATACGCAACCCATCATGATTCAGTCCTTTCATCACGGCAACCCTGCCTCCATTGGCGCCTTTGGCAACCCCGTCTTGCGCCCCACCTTCGATAAGAACATCTACCTGGTCTGTGGACCAGGCAGCAAAACCATTCCCTGCCAAAGATGAAGGACCGAAGCGCAAATGCAAGGTATCTACCTTTTGGCGAATTTCGGGATGGCGAATTAATTCTCCAGCCAAGCGGGCTCCAAGAGCACGATCATATGCCATAACCGTATCTTGATACGTTACTTCGCGCTCATCTTCCTCGACTGTAGAAACTATCAATTCACTGATGACGCTTGTAAGACTGTTGCGCGGGCGAATGAGCAACCGCCCAACCCCTCGTTCCCAGGGAGAACGCTCTTTGATTGGAGCAGATTCGAACATTGCTGAAAGGTCTATCTGCTCTTGCATGGCTATTTGTTCAAGTAGATCTGCCCTACCGACCAAATCTTGCGTGTGTGTCACTCCCAACTGTGCAGTGAGAGAACGCACTTCCTGTCCAATGCCGCGCATCATGCGCATGAGTTGATTAACTGCCTGGTCATAAACAAGCGGCGTAAAGTTTTTGATTCCTTTTTCCTTGGCTTCCTCAATCGTCTGGATCTGAGTAGCGATACCTTTGTTACAAGAACCAAGGTTACATTGGCGGCAGATCGTGCAACCAATGGCAACCATCGCCATCGTGGCGAATCCGACCCGGTTAGCTCCCAGCAGAATCATCTTCATTGCGTCTTCACCGGTTTTCATTCCACCATTTGCCCAGAGTTCTACTTTATGGCGAATAGAAGAGTCTAATAGCGCACGATGAGCCTGGATGATTCCAATCTCTACCGGCAAACCCGCATATTGGAGCGCATGTTTTCGAGCTGCACCTGTCCCGCCGTCATAACCGCTAATATTGATGATGTCAGCACCCGCTTTAGCTATCCCAACCACGATCACACCGATGTTTGGTACAACCGGCACCTTAACAGATATCCTTGCTTGGGGATTGACCATCCGAAGTTCTTCGATCAATTGTGCCAGATCTTCAATAGAGTATAAATCGTGGTTGTTCGATGGTGAAATCAAGGTTACATAAGGTGGTGTATGGCGTGCCTCTGCAACCCTCGGCGCCACTTTATAGCCGGGTAACATACCACCCTCGCCAGGTTTTGCCCCCTGCCCAATTTTGATCTCCAGGATCGCCGCAGAATTGAGGAATTCCACATTTACACCGAATCGTCCCGACGCGACTTGTTGCCCGCGATACTTGATATATTTACCCATCATTTCTGGCAATTCACCCCCCTCGCCGTTGATACAGATAATATTTAGCAGAGATGCGGCGTGGGCGTAGGCACTATAGGCAATTTCCCCTTGCGAACCGTATGACATAGCATCAATCACGAGTGGAAGATCATAGTCACCAATATTGATGGATACATCCATCGGATCGAGGACATCCGTGACGTGCTTTACACCAACCAGATGGCGCAAGGCAACTGGCATTTCAGTATAGAGCTGTTTATAGTAGCTGCGTACATCGTTATAGCCGATTTCAGAACGAGCGTAAGATGCAGCCTTCTTCCAGAAACGCGGTAGGAATCGTTCATGGTGATTCAGTCGCTCGACAGTTATCTCGCCGCGCAATTCTGCCCCGCGCTGTGCCGAGTCTTCGTCCAATCGCTGCCAATTCAGCCCACCTTGTTCACTTCCCAAAAAGTTAGGGCATTGGAATAAAGCGCTCACCGACGGCGAAAGACCAATTGACCCAAAAACACGCCCATATCCGCGTAGTTCATGGCAACCCATTGTGGATGTTACCTTTTCTAGTCCAGTGGTCAAATTTCCAACCAATTGGGATAAGAGACCATGTACTCTCTCATCCGGAACACGCTGATCTTGCACTCTTAAGCTGACACCATATAAGGCATAAGGATTGACAGCGTCTGCACCAAAACCAGATAAGAGAGCAACGTCATGCAGTGTGCGGATTGCAGCAGAACGCACCACCAATCCTGCCCGGCGGCGCAAATTCTCTTTAGCAGGCGCGCGGCGCAATCCTTCGTCAATCTTCGTAGTCGCCAGATGTGGATCGAGCCAGCCATACCCTTTCAGCATCGTTTCGTGGTCGTCTAAAATCAGGCACTGGGCACCATTACCTGCCGCTTGTACGGCTTCCACAACAAGTCGTTCCAGAGCCGATAGAACCGTCTCACCTTCCTTAACTCCTAAAACCAAAAAAGCAATCCTCCCAGCAAATTTCTGGATCATATCTTCGATCGTCATTGTGCCAAATTGAGAAGCGACGGAACGCATGACTTCTGTGCTTGCAAGTGACGAATGACCTCCCAAAAGAAGCGGTGTATCCAGATTGATAATAACGTCCTCTGGACATGGCGTATTGCCGACCGGTGGACAGACTCCGACCATTGAACTGGTAGAAAACGCTTCGACTTCCCGGAGGTGATCAATGGCAGGGTTCGTAACCACTGCCACAGATTCTTTAAAGAAGTCTGCCAGATTTACACGGACTTTGCTCAGGGCAGCCAAGGGACCATCATACCCCAAAGAACTGACCAGGTCATCTTTATTGGCAGAGATAAGGGATTGAGTTTCACTGAGATGGTCGCGCAGCCAACCATTCGCTCCTAACATGGTTAAGTCTATTGGTCGGGCTGCATCCGCCCAATGAATATATATCTCATTTTGAGAAGGCTCCGAAACGGCGGTTTGTTCCTGCTCCGCTTCCTGGGATCGGGTAGAATTGCTCATTTGCCACTCTTTTCCATCATAATTCAGACCCTGCCAATAATTGCTCGCCAATTGCATCGCTTCACGCTGGAAGGTCTGTACCATCACTTGTTGGCGGATTTGAGGATGGGTCAATACCTGACAATTTTCTCCTCGTTGGAAAATAATCGCCATCTTTTCACCGGGAGAGAGCGCATGCGCATCGGTAACCATGTTTTCTAAAGGAATGGCACCCCGCTCGGAACTGAAAATATATTCCTTCTCAGTTTCAAAGAACCACAAAGGGCGCAGACCCAATGCATCCACACTCGTAACAATGGTGTTTCCATACCGCGCCACAATACCTGCCGGTCCCTGGGCATAAGGTCCAAAGGATTGACGCACGCGCGTATAAGCAGATCGCAGGTCTGGAGGAAAACAGGTTAATTCATAAGGAACGGGGGGGAAAGTCAACTCCATGGCTTCAATCAAAGTCAAACCAAATTCCACGCATAGCGTTTGCAGAAGCCTGTCCACATCCTGTGAGTCGGACCCATCCCGCGGCAGTTTCACACCGATTTGTTCAGCTTCAAGGCGCAGACGGTTAATAGTATTAATCTCGCCATTGTGCCCCAGAATGGCAAAAGGTTGAGCTCGTTCGAAATTGGATACCGTGTTGGTGGAGTACCGCGCATGGCACAGCACCATCGATGTATCATATGTATAATCTTGTAAATCAAGGAAGTAACGCGAGAGCGATTCGATCGACCCACGCATTTTATAGACAACAGTATGAGAACTCAACGAACAAAAATGAAGCGGAAATTGGGTCTCGATGTCAATTTGAGCATTAAAGAGCCTCTTTTCTATATCCGGTGTTTCACTGTAACCAGCAATTTGCCAGAAAAGGGGGGGATTAACGCGTGCATTTTGTCCGAGGGCTTCGGTCCTTACCCGGCCAGGTTGTTCAAGCAGCAGATTAAGCCCGGCTTCATTAAAGCGGGTGGAGACCGAATCCCGAACTGCCGGCAGATTCAAGTTTCCGGGAATGAAGATGTGCCCGACCCAAAAACCTGGGCTGGTAGCGAGGTGTGACCGAATCCCTGATTGGCTCAATTTCTTCGCCCATAAACGGCGGGGAATATCCGTCTGTACACCAGCTCCATCCCCTTCACCATTAACAAAGCCTGTACGGTGTCCCATCTGTACTAAAGCGCTAAGGGATCGTTTGAGCGTCCCAAAGGTGCTTTGCCCTTGCTTACGGGCACTGAGATAAATGGCACAGCCGTCCTGTTCCTTTCCATAGGGTGACGAATCTAAGTTATCTGTGCGTATATGTTTCAATTTTTCACCTCTTCTTTACAGCCAATAACCTTATAATTGCTTTTTTCGTATCATAAAACCATTATTATTCGTATTATTAGAATAAAAAAACAATGTAATGCGAAAAAATAGCTTAAAGTGACATAAAATAAATTGCGGGGATTATACAGGCAAATCGTAAAAGTGTAAAGGTTGTAAATCGATTAATGCTTTATAACAGGTACTTAATTAAGTATTTATAGTATTCTTAGTAGAGTCTGGGGATATGTGGAGAAGTATAATTTAGACTAGAAACACTCCCATATACAGGTTCTTTTTATCGAAGAACAAGTTTATAACCCAAATATAGGGATGGGTATATCCACAGCGGGCTTCGGGAGAAAAAAGGATAAACTTGTTGTTATTGCGAAAAGAAGATTTTTGTTGGGGATACTTGATAAAAAGAGAGATATACGCTAGATTTCTGCCCATACGATAAGTGTTTTATCCCCAGATATAAACGGGTTATCAACAACAAACAGTTACTTTTTTACAGTAGCGTTCCCGATTTTTGATTTTAATAATTTGAGTTATACTTAATCTATGAGATCCATCCTTTCAATAATTCTTTTATGTATCTTTCTGGCAGCTTGTGCGCCTACGCAATCTAACGAGACATCAAAGGGTGCGGAACCGATAGAACTGGTCTATTGGCATACCTTGCCTGGTCCGGCAGGGAAAGCGCAGGATGATTTGGTAGCGAAGTTTAATGCATCTCAGAACCGTATTCATGTTACTTCTGAATTCCAGGGTAGTTTTTACACTGAACTGGAAACCAAAGTCCTCACTGCTTACACCACAAAGTCAACTTCGGACATTAGTCAGTTGGGAACGTATGAAATTCGTGAATTTGCCCGCAGCGGCGTGCTGCTGGATCTAAAACCTTTTATCCAGGGAGCTGATGGTCTTGATACAGCGGATTGGAAAGAAGATATCTTAGCAGCCGGTAAAGTGGATAATGGTATTTACTGGCTGCCGTTCAACATCGCCGTACCGGTATTATATTATAACAAGGAGGCTTTCCAGGAGTCTGGAATCATCGCACCGCCTGCGACCTGGGAAGAATTCTTCAGCGATGCTCGTTTGCTCACCAAACGCGATGCGAACGGTGTGGTACAACGCTACGGCGCAGCTTATTGGGATATGTCTTGGCCGATGCTTTCTGCTATTTGGTCGGAAGGTGGAGAATTAACCTCGCGAGATCTGAAGATAATCACACTGGATGATCCCGCGGCGGTAGATGTGCTGAGCAAGTTCCAGGCACTGCTGAAGGAAGGTGCGGCTGTTCTGCCTGATAAAGCGTCTGGCGGGCATCGAACTGTCTTCAAGAACGGTAAAGCCGCTATGATCCTCGACTCACCTTCTCCCTTTAGTGATATTTATGCCCAGTCGTTGGGATTTACTCCTGGCGTGGCAAACTATCCTGCTGGAAAGAAAGGCAGGGTGTATGCTCCGGGAGCGGGTGGTTTGGTGATGATCTCCACAACACCACCCGAAAAGCGCCAGGCAGCCTGGACGTTCATCAAGTTTATGCTCTCAGCGCAGAACTTAGCTGATTATAGTCGCCAAACAAGTTACGTTGCCTTCTATCCCTCTGCTCAAAAACATCTCGGTGAC
>JBAXBF010000034.1:0-17323 GCA_037142095.1 Chloroflexota bacterium | reverse complement strand
AAAAACAAGAACGAGCCCCACCATGCCGTGTGCTGCAAAGGTTTGAACCTGCTTTCGCAAGTTTGCTCCCTACTCGAAAGATCAGCCTTGGCTCTCGCCTATCACGTCACTTTCGTAAGTCGGGAAGCGTTTTATGAGTGTTGGTACATCCCTCAGAGTGCAACAAGGCACGTGCACAGCAGGGTATTTATTTTATACCACAATATATCAGGATTGTATAGAGGGATTAAGTAACCTTGCAAGATTAGAACTTATTCAAACAGTGGTCTGGTGGAGTCGATTTTGGTTAAAATCGTACGCATAACCCCTTCGGTACGCAGCGCCTGCGCCACCCGTTCTGCGTTCTCGGGTGTTACCAGGGCAATCATGTTACCGCCACGACCACCGCCGGACAACTTGGCACCCAGCGCACCCGCCATGCGTGCCACCGATACCAGATGATCCAGGTCCGGTGAAGAGACATTGATGCGCCGCAACCATTCATGGTTCTCGTTCATCAACAATCCCAACAATTCAATATCGCCGCTTTCGATCGCCTGGCGGGCTTTTATTACAATGCCGCCGATGCTATCAAATACCCTTTCATAGAAGGCTTTATCCGCTTTCCAACTCCGGTGCACTTCCGCCACCGCCAGCGCGGTTGGGCTGGAGATACGTGTGTCTCCAATCGCGATTAAAAACGGCTTTCCAACCTGGAAGGTCTCGAGTGGTTGGTCTTTGATAAAATAGACTGGTTTCGCATACGTAATGACCGTATTATCCAGACCGGAAGGTGTGAGATGGTGAATTTTTTCAATCTCGAATGCCAGGGCGTTCACCTGATCATCCGAAAAAGGATGACCCAGAAATGCCGATAAAGAGCGGATCAACGCCACCGCGATCGCCGCGCCGGAACCTAACCCCGAAGCGACCGGTATCGTGGATATAAGGCGGATGGTACACGCCGGAATATGATCGACATGGAGCGCATCCGCAACGCTGGTAATTGTTTTGCGAATCGGGTGTTCTTCAGATAGTTCATCAAGAATTGTTTCTAAACCGATATTCGCGGATTGGATGCGGATGGTGCCGGGTTTGGCACGCGGGTTGGCGGTAATGGCAGCCCGGGCTTGAACCTGCATAACCGGTACAGCAATCGCTGGACGACCATAGACCACCGCATGTTCACCGACTAAGATAATTTTTCCTGGGACAGTAGTAGCTATTGCAGGCATATTATTTCACATAAAAAGAAATCATAACAGTTATTCCCCAAAAGAGGATGGCAATCTGTAAAGGACGGTCGGAAACCAGAACAACCTCAGGCGCGCCGCCGCTGTTTTTCACCTGAATCAAATAGAGATATCGAAAGATGCCGTAAATGACGAATGGAATGCTGAGCATCATGATATGGTTATTGGGTATATTGGGTGCCGAAAAAGTATACAGACTGTAAGCGATAATCGTGGTGCTGGAGACAATCGTGATGAGTTGATCCAATAATGGAATTGTGTACCCATTCAGGACGCGGCGATGGGCGATTTCTCCTACAGGTAAAAGCGCCAATTCTGCGCGGCGTTTGCCAAAGCCAAGATAAAGGGCTAAGAGAGTCGTAACAACGTATAACCAGGGGGAGAAACGTTCTACATGGATTAAAACGACTCCAGCCATCACCCGTAAGACGAAAGCGGCTGCCAGGAAAAGGACATCGATTAAAGGAATATGCTTGAGCCAACGGGAATAAGCCAGGTTGGTCAAGAAATAGATGACCGAAACGGCTGCAAACGCCGGCGACAAGAGATAGGAAAGGGGCAAGGCAACTGCCAGCAATCCAATTGCGAAGATGCGCGCCGTTCCAATGGTCAACTCTCCCGCCGCGAGGGGTCGCTTACATTTTTCGGGATGCTGGCGGTCTGCTTCGATATCGGTGATGTCATTGAAGATATAGACTGCGCTGGATATGAGACAAAACAGAACAAAACCCATGCTCGTGCGCAGGAGTCCTGGAAGTTCCAATAATTGGCGGTCAAAGACCAGGGCAGCAAAGATAACAACATTCTTCGTCCACTGCACTGGGCGCATGGTTCTGATTAAAGCGCGAATCGGCATCTTAAGTGCAATTTTATCATGGAACGGTGAATACTGGTTGTTCCAAAACATAAACGTTTACCTCAACCTTGAGAGTGTCATTTCAGGGACGCCGGTCGAGTTTTACTGGAATTTCAATTTGATCTTTACCCCGTATGATAGTAAAGGTAACCGTTTCTCCGGGGGTTTTATTGTTAAACAAATAACTGATCATATCTCCGAATGTGTTCACCGCACGATGATCGACGGCAACGACCAGATCTCCCTGGCGAATACCCGCCTGTAAGGATGGGCCATCATTGGTCAAACGGGTTACGTAGATGCCATTAGCACTGGCAAGATTGAGCTGCTTTTGCGCCTCCAGGGTGAGTTCCGGCAGCCCTTCCAAGCCAAGATAGGGATAATCATATTTTCCGCTGCTGATCAGGACGGGCAAAACGCGTTTGACAATATTAATCGCGACTGCGAAACCAACCCCGGTATTCACCGGCGAGCCTTGATCGTTATACGAATTGGTTTGAATGGCGCGGTTAACCCCGATCACCTCACCCTGTAAATTTAACAACGGTCCACCAGAATTGCCCGGGTTGATGGCTGCATCGGTCTGGATCATATCGCTGGAGGTAAAGTAATCACCACCGGGTGTGGCGCGCAAGGAAGAGGATGTGCGTCCTTTTCCGGAAATGATCCCAATCGTCATGGTGCCGCTCAACCCAAAGGGATTACCAATGGCAACCGCTGTTTGTCCAATTCTGGTTTTATCTGAATCGCCAAGCGGGAGAGGGTGAAGCTGGTCTGCCGGCGCATTCACTTTAATAACACCCAAATCAGAATCCAGATCACGGGCAATAATATCGCCATAAACTTTAAAGCCGGAAGAGAAATTGACTTCGACCCGCTCAACGCCTTCGACGACATGATAATTGGTAACGACATGTCCCTCCATATCTATTACAAAACCTGTTCCCTGGCTGATCCCGCGCGGCGTAATAACCCAAATGGCTACCACGCCCGGGTTCACTTGTTCATAAAGCTTCGTTAAAGCCTCATCCTGTGAAGATAACACTTGAAAATTTCCCTGGGATGGACTGGCAAAAGTTGGTATGGTTAGAGGCTTTTGAGCAGGCGCGCCTGAAGAAGGTAAGATTTTCTCAATCAGGTTGGATGGCACTGAACCCCAAGCACAGCTCAAACTTAGCAGAACAAGCAGCGATAGGATACCGACAAACCTGGGAATAGTTCTTAAATTCGTTTTCATAATTATCATTCTACCATAATCAAGCCTAAAAAGAATACGCCGGATTGCGTTAATTAATCAATCCGGCGTAATCGTCTCATCGTTATAGATAGTTACCCTACTTGTTCTGTTTCACACCCAGGGTAACCTCGCACCCTTCCACTTTTTGGGTTTCTTGATAGGCTGCGGTGGGTGGTTGAGCAGGGATAAGCTCGGTCGATAGGGTTTCGTTCTTAATATATTCGCCCCAAACGCCGAACACCTGCGCCATCTCACTCCCGGCAACATAATAGGTTGTGATGCGGTCTTCGATATTGAAATCGGCTTTCTTGCGCATATCTTGAATGCGCCGGACAAGCTCACGGGCGTTGCCTTCGGCGCGCAGTTCAGGTGTTATCACCGCATCAATGCCAACTGTAATGACTTTGTCGGCGGCTACCGCCAGCCCTTCGGCAGGATTGGATTGCACCATGATCTCCTCGGGCTTGAGTTCCACCAACTCGCCTTCCATTTCGAAGGAAACAACCTCACCGGCGGCGATCTTCCGAGCCACTTCGGCTGGGTTCAATTCCGAAAGCGCTTTGCGCAGAACGGGGAAGCGAGTACCGAATTTGGGTCCCAGAAGTTTATTATCCGGCAGGATGCGATAAGAGACCAGAGCGCTGGCATCTGCCACAAACTCGAAGCCTTTGACATTCAGTTCATCGCGCACGATATCGACCATTTCCTGGCTCAAATCGGCTCTACCATCGCTCACATGCACCAAGACTCGGGAGAGCGGTTGGCGCACTTTAATGCCGGCGTTGCCGCGCGCACTCAATCCGATGCTGGCGATGCCGCGCGCCAACTCCATCTCTGCGATAGCAACTTCGTCTATCGCGGTATGATCCACTACAGGAAAAGCGGTATGGTGAACGCTTTCACGGGATTCCGGTTGCACTGCCCGAACCAGGTTCTGATACATGACCTCACAGACGAAAGGCATGGCTGGTGCCAGGGCTCGCCCGAGTTTGACCAGGACATGCCATAACGTCGAATAAGCACCTTCTTTATCGGTATCCAGTTCGGATTTCCAGAAGCGGCGGCGGGAACGACGCACATACCAGTTTGATAAATCAGAAATAAAAGGCTCAACCATCAGGGTCATCCCGAAAGGATCCGAATCGGCGATGGTCTTGTCGATGCTTTCCACGATCTGGTTAAGCCTGCCTAAAATCCAAAGGTCGAGAGGATTCTCGCTATGCGGCGTTTCCCCTTCAGGATAGTTCGGATCGAAGTCCTTCCACTTCGGTTCCCAGCCATCCAACACGGCATAGGTAGCAAAGAATGTATAGATATTCCAGATCGGAATGAAGAAACGGCGGCGTACTTCATCAGCTCGCCCGTAACCGAACAGGAGATTTGTTTCCGGTTTATGGGCGCAGTACAACCAGCGCATCACATCCACACCCATCTTAGAGGCTGCATCGTTAAATTCGATGGAGTTGCCCCACGATTTATGCATCGGGCGCCCATCTTCTGCCCACAATGTGGCATAGCCGAAATTTTCCAAAAAGGGCGGGCTTGAATCGATCACGGTTGCCATGGCAAGCAGACTGTAGAACCAGTTGCGGAACTGCCCAGGAAAAGATTCGGAAATCCAATGTGCCGGATACCACTTGCGCCAATAATCAGGATTGGTACGGTACCCCAGCGTACTGAAACTGACGATACCGGCATCCAGCCAGGGATTGCCCACATCGGGGATGCGGGTACCGATCAGGCCCGTCTTGGGATGGCGAATCTTGACTTTATCAATGAATGGGCGGTGCGGCGTGTGTCCTTCAAACTCCTGCCAACCTTCGACAGCAAGTTCTTTGAGTTCTTTGTCATCGCGTACAACATAGAATGAATTATCTTCGAAAACCCAGATGGGCAGGGCTAAACCCCAATAGCGTTTCTTGGAGATCATCCAGTCGTGCATATTCTTGAGCCAGTCCATCTCACGCGCATACCCAAAATCGGGAATCCATTTGATTTTATCGACCACATCCATGATTTGGTAACGCAGGCTGCGCGCTTTTTCCTCTGGCGTGATGGCATCGCGCGGCTTATCATAAACTTCGCCCATCGAGATAAACCATTCATCCACCAAACGGAAGACCAGATCCGTGGCACAACGCCAACATTTCGGGTAGCGGTGGGTATAATCTTCTACATTGTAGAGGATACCCTTTTTTCGCAGGTCTTCGAAGATCGGTTGGGCAACTTCAGAAACATGAATGCCGGTAACCCAGCCAAATTTAGCAATAAAATGACCATCTTCGGTGAGGGGAGCCAGCATGGGCATTTTATGTTCCTTGCCCAATTGGAAGTCTTCAGCCCCACATCCGGGGGCAATGTGGACGATTCCAGTTCCTTCCGTTTCACCCACCGCATCCCACAGGATCACACGGTGCGCTTGGGCTGCACTGACTTCGATATTGCTCACCAGATCGGTGAGATGGGTTACCCCACCAGATTGGTTGGCAGCTTCCAGGTCATCGAATGGGCCATCGTATGCCCAGCCTTCCAACTGGGTGCCCTGCAATTCACCAAGCACTTCATATTTACCACGCAGCATATGCAGGCAGCCTTTCGACAGGTAGAAGATTTCATCTCCCTGTTTGACTCTTGAATAAGTGAGGGAAGGACCCACAGCCGCCGCCACATTACTGGTCAACGTCCAGGGGGTAGTCGTCCACACCAGGAGCGATTCATTTTCCCGTCCACGCAGGGGGAAACGCAGCGTAATGCTGGCATGCGTCATCTCGGCATAACCATCAGTAACAATCTCATGCTGGCTGATGGCGGTGGCACAGCGCGGGCACCAGGGCATCACGTCCTCACCGCGGTAAAGCCAGTTGTTATCTGCACATTTACGCAGGAAGCTCCAGATCATGTAGTTGTTCTCATTGGAGAAGGTGTAATAACTCCCACCAAGTTCTGCCAAACCTAACCGTCCAACGATTTGTTCGACGGTGTCCGTAACCGCTCCTTCAGGACCTTCTACGGTGATGACCTGCGCCGGATCTTCAATCAGCAATTTTGCCAGGCGGCGCAACTCTTCTGGATCATTCCAATCCATCCAGTAGCCCAGACGGATCGACTGCTCAGTCTGCACCGCAGAATAGCGCAAAACACGCTCTTTGCACTTCAGCACGAATTTATCCAAACCATACGCTTCGATATCGCGCTTGCTCTTAAAACCGAGTTCCTTCTCCACCTCAACCTCAACCCAAAGACCCTGGCAGTCGAAGCCGTTCTGATAGCGCAGTTCATGCCCGTGCATCGCCCAATAACGGTTGATCAGGTCTTTATACGTGCGTCCCCAGCCATGGTGGACACCCATCGGATTGTTGGCTGTGATAGGTCCATCAATGAAAGACCAGGGCGATTTCCCTTTGTGAATCTGGCGCAGCTTCTGGAAAGATTTATTCTTCTTCCAGAAGTCGAGGACTTCCTGTTCTTGTTGAATGAAATCAACATCTTTTGGTACTTGTTGAAAAGGCATACGTTTCTCCTAAGACAGATGAATTATTCCATGGATTCGAGGTTATCCAGATAAATTAAAAAAACCGTCCCTGTGATCAGGGACGGATCAATCTCCGCGGTACCACCCTGGTTCCCGCATCCAACGGGCACCTTGTGTCAAACAATAAGTCAGTGACAAAATTGCCGATGCCTGCGATAACGGGCGGCAACCCCGGCTTGCTTACTGAGACTTAACTCCGTTCGGCTTGCGGCTCCAGAGGGATATTCTGCTTGCCGATCTAGCCCGGCTCACACTCTCCCGGCTTCGCTGATAAAATCATACAAACATACTCTTCTCTATCCACGCCTTTAATAAAACAAGACTACAGACAGGAATTATGCCACAAAGAGCCGATTCGGTCAACCAGAAAAATGATACCCAATAATTTCAGATAGCCATTAAGTCGTTCGTAGCCCGAATAGACAGCAACATATCTGATCGTTTCAGTCAGCATATTTGTCCAACTTACAGCACCTAAATAGCATCCCAATATTTTTGCGGGTTGAAACTAATCTGCGGATTCCGCAATTCTGTAAGCGTGCTCATAATCACCAGGTGAGAAGAGTCAAAACGGCAACCAGTGATGATATTGGGTTCACAGAAATAATATCCCTGAAAGAAATTAAAACCCATTTCATAACATTCATCATAATCATCCTGAGTTTCTACTTTCAAGGCAAGCGGAATAATTTTCCTTTTCTTCAGCTTGTTCACCAAGTCTGGAAGTTGGGTTCTATCTACTTTTGCAATGTTGATTTTGACATTTTTTTACCGGATCGAGCAGAGGTTCAATATCATCAAAATGATCGACATCATCCAAAACGAAGGTGTATGCCTGTTGGGCAAAGTGCAGCAACGACTCAATAAATTTCTCTGTTATTGCGGTTGTTTTTAGAATCTCCAGGGCAATTTGTTGTGGAGGAAACGGAAACTTCCCTAAAAAATAATTTTCGGTAATATTAATATAAGCTACACTTGTGCCAACCAGTCTTTCCAGACCAATCTCGGAAAAGCGTTGAGGATAACTTCGCCGGTTGCGAGATCACCATCTTGAAAAACAGCGTGTTGAGGGTTTTGAGGTGATCGGTAAAGAATTTCATACCCCACAACTTCTTTCTTGCGGTTAAATATTGGTTGTCTGCCTATGAGTAGTTCAGCCATATATATTATCTCTTTCAAACAACAAACGATCAGGCCAAATCCATATGATATAAAGTATATCAGATTTTTCCAAAAGAAAAACAAGAAAATAATCCAATAATCTTGTAAAATATCAAAATAACATACATATAAACTAATAGAAATACGTAAGGATTTTTTACTCTTTTGTACCTAAAAAAGACCGGCAATTATAAATATTGCCGGTCTTCTTTCAATCTCTAAAGCTTTCAGGTGGCTTATGCAAGCTGAAATTGGTTCACAACCATTTGAAGTGATTCTGCCATCGCCAATAGCGACTGGGCTGAAGCACTTACCTGCTCCACCTGCGCACTCATTTCTTCTGTTGATGCAGAAACTTCTTCTGCAGCAGCACTGTTCTCTTCACTGATGCTGGCGACATTCTCGATGGCATGGGTTACGTCTATTGAGCCGGCAGCCATCTCTTCCGTCGAGGCGGTGTTTTCTTCCACCACAGCCGAGACAGAATCCATCGATTTTGCCAACTCATCGGCGGATGAACTCATCTGTTGCGACGCAGCAGCAGCCTGTCCCGCCTGTTGGTTCACCGCTTCGGCTGCTACCAAAATATCTTTCAAAACCTGCCCCGCTTGAGTGGCATAAACCACACCTGCTTCCACTTCGAGGTCGCCTTCTTTCATCGCTTTGACGGCTTCTGCCACCGTCTTTTGAATGCCTTTAACTAAATTGCCAATTTCTTTGGTGGCTGAAGAAGATCGTTCTGCCAGTTTGCGCACCTCATCCGCCACCACCGCAAATCCCTTGCCGTGTTCACCCGCCCGAGCAGCTTCGATGGCGGCATTCAACGCCAGCAGATTTGTTTGCGAGGCAATATCTTCGATGGTGACCACGATCATTCCGATCTCTTCTGAACGGGCTCCCATTTCCTGCACCTTTTGGGTTGAGACACTGACTTTCTGCTTAATGTTCTGCATTCCTCGTACGGTATCTTCCACCGTCTTGGCGCCAGCCCGGGCTGCTTGCGCAGCAGTGTCCGAATCTCTGGAAACCGCCTGGGCATTTCCGGCAACTTGTTGGATAGCTTTGATCAGTTGGGTCGTGATTGTGGTGGATTGAGATACAGCATGTGCCTGTTCCTGAGCACCGCCCGCAACACCCTCAATGGCGCGCGACATTTCCTCGACCGAATGAGCCGTTTGGGTGATCGACTCAGTCTGCTGGGTAGTTCCGTTGGCCACCTGTTGGATCGTCGCCGCGATCTGTGTAACGGCTTGACCTGCCTGAGAAGAGGCGATGGATAACTGCATGGAAGCTGAACTCACATTGCTGGCATTCTCCGCAACTTGGTTGATAGTATTACGCAGGCTGGCAATCATCTTTGAAAAAGCATTCCCAAATTCATCCTTCTCAGATTTAGCCGCTATTGACATGGTCAGATCATTGCTGGCGACTCGATTGGCAACCTGTCCCATTTCCTGCATATACTTGATCAAGTTATCGAATGCCTTACCGATATCGCCAATTTCATCCTGGCGCAAACGAACTTCATCCTTTTCTTTATCACTGAGGTTTCGCGCCAGATCACCCACCGCTAATGCATGGGCTATGGTGACCAGAAATCCCAACGGTACCGTAATGCTGCGGGAGATAACAATCCCTAAGAAAAGCGCGATCAAGACTGCTGCAAAGCTGATGGCAAAAATGATCCAGGTTGATCTGCTGAACGTTGCATCACCCTGTATGTGTGTCTCATCTGCAAGACGGGCGTTGATCTCGACGATTTTATTGAGAGAAGCATCCACCGCTTTACGAGCATTGGTCGTCTCCCCACTCTCTTTCATACCTGCCATCGCAGTATCGACATCCCCTTTATCGATACTCGCTATGGTCATATCTGCAACAGCTATATAAGCAGCCCAATTCGTATCGAATTCAGCCAGCGTGTTTTTTTCCTCCTGGGTAAGAGATGCAGCCCGGTATAAATCCATCTCATCCTTAACGATCTTCTTATTGGCTTCGAAACTTAATTTGGTTGCAGCACGTTCTTCGGATATCCAACCATATTTAAAGAGGTCACCGCGAATGGCAAAGAGAGCCGAGTCGGCATTTCCTACATATTCGATAGGAAGTGTACGGTCTTGATACAAACTGTTCATACCATCATTGATACTCTTCATATTGAAGAAGCCGGTTACCCCGATTACGATTAAGAACACGGTCACAATTCCGAATCCCCAGAAAAGTTTCGTAGCTGTTTTAAGATCATTTATTTTTTTCATATATTTTTTCCTATTTTGATTTCTTAGCACAATATTCATTTTACAAAAATATCAATGACTTGGTTGAATTTCAACTTTTTCTCCAATGATGTCTTCCTTGTTCCAAGTTTCGTATTTATAGTACTATGGTACTACAAATAAGCGAGCTTGTCAGTTGATCTATTGTGGCAGCTTTGTAGCAAGTATTACTTCGGGGAAATCGAATGGATAGCGTTGAATCAAATCGTTCCGCGTTTGCATTTCTATTAATAGTTGACAAAATATTACCAAGAATATATGATCAATTCGATACAATTATGATGTAACTATGGGGGTTGGTATGAAAGAAATGACTCAAACAGAAGAACTGCTCAATTTCTTCAAAACCCTGGCGAATGAGAATCGTTTGAAAATTGTTGGGATTCTGGCTAACCAGTCGCACACTGTAGAAGAAATCGCCGAATTGTTGGCGGTAGGTGTGTCCGCCGTTAGTCAAATATGTCAATTAAAAAACGAAATATGTATTCATAAATAAAATATAATGTAATATATACGATAATGAGGACACGATACATATTCAACGTGAATCCAGGTTAAGGAATTAATAAGACCGGCAGTTTTCAAAAACTGCCGGTCTTTCATCAGGCAATAATACTCTCCGGTTGCTTATGCATGCTGAAATGTGTTAACAACTTTTTGGAGCACTGCCACCATTTCTAATAGTGGCTGGGCTGACGCACTTACCTTTAAACATTGTTGCCTCATTTTATTAACTGAACAACTTTCCGATAAACAATTCTCAATTCCCATCTTTAACTCTTTTTTGTATTTATCATAATTTAAACTGCGCCACCACTTTTTGTAACACCAGTGCCATCTCCGATAGAGATGAAGCAGAAGCAGTTACTTCCTCCACCTGGGCGCTCATTTCTTCCACAGAAGCGGATACTTCCTCAGCCGCAGCGCTGTTCTCTTCGCTGATACTGGCAACCGACTCAATCGAGACTGTCACCTCCGTCGCACTTGCTGACATCTCCTCTGTCGCTGCCGTGTTCTCTTCTACGACTGCCGAGACGATATCGACAGCTTTCACCAATTCTTCTGCCGAAGCGCTCATCTGCTCCGAAGCCGCCGCTGCCAAGCCTGCCTGCTGGTTCACCGCCTCAGCCGCATGGAGAATTTCCTTTAACACGACGCCTGCCTGGTTTGCACGCTGTGTGCCTGATTCCACTTCCTTTGCGCCCTCTTCCATGGCTCTGACGGCTTCCGACACCGTCTTTTGAATGCCTTTGATCAAACCACCAATCTCTTTGGTGGCTGAGGAAGCCCGTTCTGCCAATTTGCGCACTTCATCCGCGACCACTGCAAATCCTTTACCATGTTCACCTGCCCGAGCGGCTTCGATGGCTGCATTCAATGCCAGCAGGTTCGTCTGGGAAGCAATTTCCTCAATCGTAACCACAATCGCTCCGATCTCCTCTGAGCGGACACCCATTTCCGTTACCTTCTGCGCCGAAACTCCCACTTTTTCTTTGATACCTTCCATTCCTTTGACGGTTTCATCCACCGTCTTGGCGCCCAACTGGGCAGATTGGGCTGCGGTTTCCGAATCTCGAGAGACGGCTTGTGCGTTTTCAGCTACCTGCTGGATCGCTTTCGTGAGCTGAGTCATTATAGCAGTAGATTGGGCGACTGCTTTCGCCTGCTCCTGCGAACCCTGAGCAACCCCATTAATGGCATGTGTCACTTCCTCAACCATACTGGCTGTTTTGGTAATCCCTTCGGTCTGTTGGGCAGTTCCCTTGGCAACCTGCTGGATGGTCGTTGCAATCTGCACGGTAGCCTGCCCAGCCTGAGCAGCCGATTCAGATAACTGTGCAGAAGCCACGTTCACGCTTTTTGCGCTGTCCGCCACCTGGCTGACCGAGCGGCGCAGGCTGTCTACCATTGTAGCAAAGGCATTACCTAGCTCGTCTTTTTCCGATTTCGGAGTGACTTTTACAGTCAGATCTCCCTGGGCAATCTGGTGAGCTACTTCTGCCATACCACGCATATAGGAACCCGTCTCGACTTCAGCCTTGCCTGCCATACCGATTTCATCCGTACGATTGGTCATCAATTCCCGATCGTTCTGGTTCATGCCGCGGTTAAGATCGCCATTGCCCAGGTTATGCAAGGCATGCGCCATGACGTTCAACGGGCGGCTGATGCTGTTGGTGATAAGAAATGCCAGGATAATCGCGAACAAGACAGCCACAACACTCACGCCAAGAATAATCCAGGTTGATGTCGTAAATGTAACATCTCCCTGGGTATTAAGCTCCTCTGCAATACGGACATTGATTTTCATCAGATTTGCCAAGGAAGTCCCAACGGCTTTGCGGGCATTGGATGTCTTACCGCCGTCCCTCAGGCTGTCAATAGGAGTTTTCTCATCTCCAGCTTTAACCTGGGCGATGATTTCTCTCAATGTTGCCTGGTAATCCGCCCAGGCTTTATCCAATTTCACCAGCTCATCCTTCTCCTCCTGGATCAAATTGGTCGCCTTGTATAAGTCAATTTGTTTATTTACCTCGACGATTTCTTTTTCGATGGCGGTTTCGATAGTCGAACGCTCTTCTGGAATAAGAATGTACTTATATGAATCACCGCGGATCATATACAGATTCTGATCGGCTATCCCGGTTTGTTCAATCGGCAGCGTGCGATCAAAGTACAGGGAAGTCATACCGTCGTTTATATTCTTCATATTGAGATAGCCCACAATTGCGATAACCACCAAGAATACAATCACAATTCCGAAGCCCCAGAATAACTTCGTGGCTGTTTTAAGATTATTTATGGTTTTCATTGTCTTTATCCTCCATTTGCTTTCACTCTTACTAAGTTTTATCGATTAATAAACACAATCATATACGCTCTTTAGAAGTAGTCAGGTCAGAGTACCCGGATGTGGTTTTCTGCGGCGGGGTATCTTGCGATCCTTGTTTGGGCAGGCTGCTTTCCAGATGGCGGGCATCAATTCGGTCAACATTTCCGTTTTAGGGATAAAGTAATCCGCGCCCGCGGATAAAGCCACCCGTCTGTCGTTCTCGGAATCAAACAGGGTCAGGATAATAATTTTAGCCTGACCAGCGGTTGTGTGAAGATGTGGAATCGCCTCAAAGCCGTTCATATCCGGCATTGCCAAATCCAACAATATTATGTTTGGTTTCAATTCACCCACTTCCAAAATCGCTGCTCCTGCGTTTGTGGCTGTTCCAACAACGCTGATCCGTTTATCACGGCTCAAGAAGTTAATCGTTGTGCGCAGGAAAGTAGGATTATCATCGACCAAATAAACGCTGCACTTACGTGAATTCTTCTTTTGTCTGGTATCAACCGGCATAGCGCGTATCTCCAATAATATTCTCCCTCTTAATCGCGCTTTTTCATAGTAGGGTTTACCCTACTTTAAGCAAAAAATCCCCCTACTATTTTCGGGGGATGGTGGTTTTTATACCGTAAAAGGCTTTTTTGACCGAAATCAATACGTTCGCCTGAATGCTCTAAATTTTTCTCAGGGTATACGCTTATATTTCCCGTACTCAAGGGCAGTATCAAAAGCCATGACAATATTTTCTGGAGGAACCAGTGCTTGAATGTTATGAACCGGGGCGAAGACAAAGCCACCGCCTGGAGCAAGATCATCAATCCTATGTTTGACCTCATCGCGCACTTCCTGGGGTGTGCCAAAAGGAAGCACTTTCTGGGTATCCATACCGCCGCCCCAGAAGGTAATATCCTTGCCAAAGGTCTGTTTGAGACGTTTGGTATCCATTCCCTTGGCAGACACCTGCACCGGATTAAGAATATCGAAACCCAAATCGATCAGCTCAGGAATGAGATCGAAGGTAGCTCCACAGCTATGATAGAACAGTTTGGCATCCGTTTTCTTCTTGATGGCATCCACCAGCCGGCGAGTACGCGGTTTAATCATGCGCCGGTACATGGCGGGCGAAATCATCCAACCATCCTGGGTGCAGACATCATCCCAATAGGTGAATACCTGAATATACTTACCGACCTCATCCAAATAATTATTACAGGATTCGATGTAAATATCCGTAATTTTATCCATGACGCGCTCGGAAAATTGAGGCTCGGCTGCCAGGGCTTCCAGGAAACACTGCATACCCATGATCCGCGAGGGCTGCTCAAAGATACCTCCGCCAATCACACCACTGCCGACGATGGCATAATCCGTATTTTCATGCAACCACTTTGCCTGTTTGCCCAATTCTGCATTTAATTCATGCGGGTCAGGACGAGGCCAGGTATATTGATCCAAGGCTGCATTCGTGGTTTCTTTGATTGGAAAATCCACCCAATCAAAATAGAAACCGCCTTCCTTGGGCATATGCAGTTTCGATCCCCAGCGATCTATGAACCCATAATAGTCACCCTCTTCAAAGATGGTGAGACCGGATGCTGTTGCCGCGGGCAACTGCACCAGGCGTAAATCCACATCAAAACGCTGCATAAAGGCTTCATCCACGTAGGGCAACTGCTGAACATAATCCAGCATTTTAATTTCCTCGAGCGGCATCTTGAGATAATTTTTTAAGTCGATATAAGCCTTGCGCGTGATCGAAGTAATGATCGTGCCTCCCAAATCAATCGGGATGCGATCGGGCTCTTTATGATTAAGTGCAGTAACTACTCTTTCGCGATGATTCATAATTTTATCTAAGTTTATGGCTCACAATCGTCTGGAAAGCAACCGAGACGACGATAATCAAGCCATAGATCAATTGAGTATAAAAACCTGTTAATCCGGAAGCAACGATGCCAGCGTTGATGGAACCAATGATGAAGGCAGCTATAAAAGTACCGAAGACGGTGCCTGTTCCTCCGAACACGGATGTGCCTCCCAAGAAAACCGAAGCCAGGGTATTAAGCAGATAACCATCCCCCAGGCTGGGCCAAAAATAAACCACTTCCAGGGATGCCAGCAAACCGGCAAAGACGGCAGCTACACTGACGATGCAGAAGACAGCGATTTTGGTGGCATCGACATTGACACCCAATAGTCTTGCGCTGTCAATATTATCGCCAATCAGATAAGTATGGGCTCCGAAGCGAGTGCGGTTAAGGATGATCCAGATAATTACTGCGGCAATGACCATCCAGATCACTTGAGCAGGCACATCGCTGAAGATACCCTGCCACAAAGGAATTTTGGTGGGGTCCGCATCTGCTGCCGGTAAAGGAACGAGCGGCCACCGACCCACTAGAAATTGATAAATGGGGAGCTCTTTCATATCAACCATTCCGGCGCCTTTGCCATCTAAAACAACCAGGACTACCCCACGCCATAAGAACGAAGTACCGATAGTCACAACCAGGCTGGGAACTCCAATCCCCAAATTCACCCGGCTGCCCAGGAACAATGCAATCGCTCCGGCTGCTAACAGACCGATCAGGGCGTATAAGAAGTTTTGGGTGACGACGAAGATGGCAATATATGCCCCCAAACCCAACACGATTGCGATTAACCCGGCAGCCGCATTGACAACCAGCAAGCCATTCAAGAGTCCGGCATATAACCCGCCCAGGAACATGAAGATGATGCCGATGGTATAACTGCCGGTTACCTGCTGAACAAGCACCAGAATCGCCATCCCCCATGCCATCACAGAGGGGAAGGAAAGATCGATCTCTTTGGCAATCACGACCAGGGTTGCCGGGATAGCAATAATGGCAAAGAAAGGGGTAGTCTGCATGAAGGCTTTATAGATTTCAGGAGCGCTAAAGACCTCGGGCGAGGCAATATAAAAGACCAACCAGACGACAACCATGACCGCAACAATTCCTAATTGCAGTGCCCATTTACGGGCAAGTTTCGTCAGCGCACTTTGTTGAACGACGCGTTCGTTTCTTAGATCTACTTTTTTAGTTTGTTCACTCATAGGGTCATCCTTTGATTATTGGGTCGCTTCTTCCATCGAACCCGTATGGGCGACGCGATATAATTTATTAATCAATTCATCCAGGGTAACGGATTTCTTGGAAAATTCACCTGCCATCCGGCCGCGATCCAAAACCATTATGCGGTCTGCAACCGGGTAGACATGGAAGATATTATGATCAATAAAGATGCAGGATTTGCCGGCTTTGGCAATTTCTCCTACAAAGGTAAGCACTTTTTGGGTCTCTGACAGTGAAAGCCCCATGGTAGGTTCATCCAGAATGATCAAATCCGCCTCGAAATAAAGGGCACGCGTGATGGCGATCCCCTGGCGTTCACCGCCGGACATGGTTTTCACGGTATTATCCGGTGTAACCGCATTCGAGGTGAATCCCATCCGGGTACACATGAGCGTCTCGGTTTCTTTTCTCATTTTCTTGACATCCAGGAAACCTGCAAACGTGGTCAATTCACGTCCAATAAAAATATTGCGCCAAATGGGTTGTTGGTCTGCCAGAGCACGCTCTTGATAGACTGTCTCGATCCCCATCTTGCGGGCTTTCTGCACGGACATATGGGTCATTTTCTGACCTTTCCAATAAAGCTCTCCGCCAGAATCAGGTTGGTGGTATCCGGTGATAATTTTGATTAAAGTAGATTTACCAGCGCCGTTGTCACCCAATAAACCAACCACCTCTCCGGGTTTAATGGAGAAATTAATATCACTCAATCCTTTGACTTCACCAAAGGATTTGGAGATATTTTTCATTTCGAACATGTACTCCATAAGCACTCCTTATAATGATAAAAAAATAATACCTTGTCTTTTAAAGATAGCAATCTGGATATGGGAAAGATTTACTAATGCTCGTAATTCATGTTCATTTTTACTTAAGATTTTACCGGTATCCCATTTATAAATAAAAAGGGGCAAAGGCGACCAGTCGCCTTTGCCCAAAAACAAATGATAGTCTAGCGAATTTCCTGTTTGATTAAGGGTTCCAATACCTTGATGTTCTGGGCATCGATGAAACCGGAGGCAGTATCGATCGTCAATCCACCAAAACCGTATTTCTTGGTCAGGCAGATTTGGAGGATCGGCAGGTAGCCTTGCAGGT
>JBAXBF010000033.1:0-17461 GCA_037142095.1 Chloroflexota bacterium | reverse complement strand
AACGCGTGCTGGAAGCAATGGCTGAAGTGCCCAGGCATCTTTTCATACCGGAGAATTACCGCGAGCATGCCTATGCGGATGGACCTATCGCGATTGGCATTGGGCAAACAATTTCGCAGCCATACATCGTTGCCCTGATGACTCAGATGCTGCAACTACGCGGGAATGAAAAAGTATTGGAAATTGGTACCGGCTCTGGTTACCAGGCAGCCATCCTCGCTGAATTGGTTTCCATGGTCTATAGCGTTGAACGGCATTCTGGCTTAGCAAAACAGGCGGAGTCTGTTTTACAATCGCTCGATTACAAGAACATAGAGATTGTAATCGCAGATGGATCCCAGGGACTGGCGCAATACGCCCCTTATGATGCCATCCTCGTAACCGCGGCGGCACCCTGTACACCGCAGCCTTTGCTGGACGAACTTAAGGAAGGCGGACGGCTCGTCATTCCGGTAGGTCAGCAATGGGAACAACACTTATATCTCTGGAAACGCCGCCAGGATTCATTCGAGAAACAAATCTCCACGTTAGTATCCTTTGTGCCTCTGCGCGGTGATTACGGTTGGGGGTACAGCGATTGGCAAGATTGAAATCATAAGTCCCGCGGGTCAAAATGATGCCAGGTAAGGAGCGGCATCAATTCAATATTACCGAATTACACATCCCTCGTTAGAATAAAAATCTCCGGGCGGCGCTTGGTTTCACTATATAAATATGTCCGTAGGCTTTGCTTCAACGCATCCCGCATTTTGCCGGGGTCCTGGGTTAGATTTTCGGTGATGCGCTGCGTAATAGCGGCAGCCAGGTCATCAAAGTCACGTTCATGAATAAAGCCGCGCGTAATGATTTCAGGTGTGTTCACCAATTGCTTTGTCTCTCGATCCAGATTAAGATTGATCAGCACAAATCCATCACGAGCCAATACCTCTCGCTCACGTACCACACTGGTATCAATATCACCGACACCCGATCCATCTACAAAGACATATCCGCCAGGAACACGCTCACCCAGATGCATTTCTCCATTGGTGAACTCAATCACCTGCCCATTTTCGACTACCGCAATTCGCTCGGCTGGAATGCCTGCTTGTTGGGCTAATTTGGCATGTTGGTGAAGCTGGCGCAGCTCGCCGTGTACAGGAATGAGATACTTGGGCTTGACAAGCTGAAGCAGTAATTTGATCTCTTCTTGACTGGCATGTCCAGAGACATGCACAGGCGCAATATTGGCATAAAGCACATCTGCCCCCCGCGCAAACAGACGGTTAATGGTACGATAAATTGTTTCTTCATTCCCTGGAATCGGGTGGGAAGAAACCACAACAGTATCCCCAGAATGCACGTCAAAGCGGGCATTAGTACCCATTGAAAGCCTTCCCAGGATCGACGATGGCTCTCCCTGCGAACCGGTACACATAATAACAATCTGACTTTCTGGAAGCGCCAATGCCTGATCCAGACTCACCTCAACGCCTTCTGGAATGACCAGGTAGCCTAGTTTACGCGCCATACGGGCATTGTCGTTCATGCTCATCCCGGCAAACGCTATTTTACGTCCAGTTTTCTGAGCTGCGTTAGCTGCCTGTTGCATCCGTGAAATAAGGGATGCAAAGGTGGCGATGATGACACGCCCAGACGCTTCACGGAAAACCTGTTCAAAGGCTGGATCGATCACTCGTTCGGAAGGCGTCCAACCAGGTTTATCGGCGTTGGTTGAATCCGCCAGAAGTGCCAACACACCCCGTCCGGCAAGTTCACCTAGTTTGGCATAATCTGTGGGCCAATTGTCTACAGGTGTATGATCAAATTTATAATCACCGGTGTGGATAATCAACCCGGCTGGTGTGGTAATTCCCAGTCCGACGCCGTCTGGAATGGAATGGCAAACATGGAAAAACTCAACATGAAAGGGTCCGATATGGATAGAATCGCCGGCTTTAACCGTATTCAATTTCGCCTTATCGATCATCTTACCGCGCGTGAGTTTATCTTCCAAAAGCCCACAGGTCAAAGGTGTTGCATAGATGGGGGCATCCAATTGCTCAAGCACATGGCAAATTGCCCCAGTATGATCTTCATGTCCATGGGTAATGACAATGCCGCGTACTTTGTCCCGTTTATCCAGCAAGTATTGAAAATCGGGAATGATATAATCGATCCCGAGCATATCGTTATCCGGGAACATGATTCCCGTATCGACGATGAGGATATGTTCGCCATACTCGATCACCGTCATATTCTTGCCAACTTCACCCAATCCACCCAGTGGGATAATCCGTAAAGTTTTTTTACTTTTACTCATATAATTTTTTTATTAAACCCCAATGATTTTTTTCTATATGTATTCTATCATAACAAATTGTGTTTATTCTCTATTTTTATAAAGAAGATCAAATGTGCGTTCATGTGCGAAACTGAGAAGCCGTCGGACAGGTTGCCATCTCCAAAAAGTATGCTTGCGGGCAGTGGAAACCAGGTGCTTACTCTCCCCGAGGGTATTTCCCAGATGGCGGACATGCCACTGTGCCGTACAAAGGCGCAAATATCCCAACCGGTTGATAGCCACATCTAAAGCTCGCACTTGTCCCATCGGACGGTCAGAAGGGATGGGTAGTGCTTGCTGTAAGACTTCACGTCTTGCCATGAATTGAAAATGCCCGGCGCCCACATAATAGGTTTGATCGGCATAAGTCAACTGGAGCGAATCGTGTTCGTCATAGAAAACGCGCGCTTTATCCTCCGTGTTTCCTAAAGAACCGGCATGCCGCCAATAATCTTCCCAGGGTAAGAGCCTTCCGCGCTGCAGGCGGGCTTCAGGGTGTCGTTCTGCCCATTCAATGGTGCTGGTGGAATATTCCTCAGGGTTGAGCAGAGGCATCCCGGTTACCATTCCGACTTGCGGTACCGTCTCCAATGTGTTGATGAGAGGAGCAAGCCATCCCGGGTTAAAATAGATGTCATTGTCAGCATAGGCAATATATTCTCCCGGTGCGCTGCCAAAGATAAAATTCCATGCGCCCCCTTTACCCACATTCTTTTCAGAAAGAATCAGGTACTGGATGCGCCCTTCGTCATGCTCCTGAATAAGAAAATGGCGCACCTCAGCAGCAGAGGCATTATCGAACACAAGTAAATCATAAGGCAGACCAGTATGCTGGTAAATGCTGTTTAAGGATACTTTTAGGACATCCAGGCTATGGGTAAAATAACCGCTTAACGCAGGTATGTAATTCAACAATGCGACCGTGATCTTTTGTGGCTGCACGACATAATCAACAAATTTCGCCGGATTCTGTCCTACCCTCATCTTATAAAGACCCCATTATTCGGCGGCGTAGACGTCGAAAACGGCGTGCCAACCATTTTTTAACAATGACTTTCCGATCATGTTTTTGCTCGGAATTATCTTCGAACGGCATGCATCGCCGTTCCGCAGTACGCAGAAGGCGCAGCAGTGTCATTTTCGGGAGCAGAATCTGCCCATCCCTTAATTGCCGGTCAGTATCCAACACGGTGAATAGGTTCTGTGCGCCTCCCGCCAGCATAATATTGCGGTGCGATTCTTCATGGTTATGGTGGGGCATACCACCAGGTAAATGACTATAATCGTGATTTTGGTGGATTGCGGTTATTGATTGCGTGGCATCGATGGTATGCAAGCCCTGTTTCAGGGTATGATAAATCATCCAATTATCCCACCCAGAACGTCCAATTGCGAAATCAGGCATATCCAAAAACATCGTGCGCTTAAAAATGAAAAAATCACTCCCGGCAGGAAGGTGCAACTTACCATGCGCATAGACACGTTGGCGAAGGCGTTTATCCCAACCTTCGTTGAAATCAATGATATGGGTTACATCCAGATCCCAACGTTGCCCAATGACCAGAAACGCATCCTGTTGAGAAGCAACCGTACGCGCAGACGTAACCAAGTCAGGTAAGAAGAGCATATCAGCATTAGCACACATCAACAACGGGCTGTCAACCGCTTCCCGCGCCAGATGAAACATCGAACTGACCAATGGCGTGCCCCATTCGCTGTGCGCCACATCCGGTAGATGGCGAACGCCAAGTTCGGCAGAAATCTCCGCCATCCCATCTTCATTGCCAATTAAAATGACCTCTACGTCATCCAAATTTTTCCAGCAACGAATAGCGTTCCGCTGGATGATGTCAATCTGCGGATTGGTGAAGGGTTTTGGAGCAGTAAAAATCGTAAGATATGCCATCCTATGCTTGATTCCTAGTATCTGTATCCACCATCGTCTTATGCTGCACATCAGCATTTATTTTCATCAAGTGTGGTTCGCGGTTTAACAAATCCAATACTTCTGTCCAGGAAAAATCATCTCTACCATTAAAACGCTTTACGATAGCGCGCACCAAATCTAAATCCTGCTGAGTGTCCACCGTCCAGCGCATTGCTCCATAATCTGGTTCATGATTCACCAGCACCACTTTAAACTGCGCTTTATCAAAAACCATACACGGTTCGCATAGATTATTCTGCTGATTTGCAACAGCATCTTCATAAATAAACGGCATCACATGCTCTCGCTGGTAAGGTTTGTCCGCTTTTTGCCAGGCATATGCCAACGCAGCAAAAGAACAAACTTCCGTATCCAATCCAATTGGATAGGTACGCCGAAAGGGAGGCGGCAGGCGGTTAGCTGCAAAATCTGCCTTGCATTGTAGAAAAACCTCAAGGGTATGATCTATTTCAAAAGGGTCGATTAATGGGCAATCAGCCGTAATGCGCACAACCGTATCTGCCTTGAAAAAGAGAGCGGTTTGATAATAACGGTCAAGAACATCAAATAAACTGCCGCGAAAGCAAGGATAACCGTGTTGGTTGCACATTTCTGCCACAGCATCATCGGTTTCATCGGTCGTCGTTGCGACAACAACCTCATCGACAAGCTGTGCCCGGCGAGTACGTTCAACCACCCAGGCAAGCATAGGCTTCTCACCAATCGACAATAATACTTTGCCAGGTAAACGACTAGAACTATAACGTGCTTGAATGATGGCAACTGTTTTCATGCAAGTGTTTATTATACCCTGTCAGAGCATTTCTTGACTAATTTGCGAGAAATTAACGTTCGAGATATTCAGGCAAGGTTATCATCGGCAGCCGTTCCTGCTCAGCAATCTCCTGCACATCCAGGAAAAAACGTCCAGATTCATGTTGGATCAATTTCATTGTCTTGTTAACATCTTCCAAGAAATGATACTGGTAGCGCGCTTCCAGCTTACGGATAACGGTCTGGATAATTGCAAAGGACATTTTACTAAGCGCTTGCAAGGATTGATTGCGGTGAATACGCTCGCGTAAATCAATTTGAGCAATGGCATTAATCCCGAACATTTCAAACATACCAATTAACAGACCAATCTCCACGCCATATCCAGAAAAGAAAGGCAATTTTTCCAGAACTGAACGGCGCCCACCGTACTCTCCTGCCAGAGGCTGAATGATGCCCGAAAGTTCGGGATAGAAAAGGTTAATTAAAGGTCGGGCGGTTAATTCGGTTACCCGCCCACCGCCACCCGCTTGCAATTTATCATCCACCTTAATGGGACGGCGGTAGAATCCCTTTACGAACTGTACATCTGGGTCAATCAATAACGGTCCTATCAAACCATAAACAAAATCTGGGTAGATATTAACGATATCTGTATCTATCCAGATAAGAATATCGCTGTGAGTAACAAATAGGCTCTTCCAAAGCGCTTCCCCTTTCCCATGCCGGACACCGTACTGGGGTAAGATTTGTTGGTGAATAAAGACAGGAATACCTAGATCAGCAGCAATTTCGCGCGTCCGGTCCGTTGAATTTGAATCAATTAAAACCATTTCATCCAAGAGAGGCACTTCATCCATCAAAGCTGTCTTGATGGTTTTGATCACTTTCTCTACCGTCTCTTCTTCGTTCAATGCCGGTAATGCTACTCCGATGGTTAATTTTTGCTGTTTTTTCAAAGCTACCAGTTTTTCGAGATCGCTAAACTCATCGGCATGGTAGGTATTTTCGGCAAACCATTTATCTACAAGGACGGAGATCGCACTTTGACCGACCGCCTGACTCTCCCATTTTGCCGGCACAGGCACGGTATTCTTAACAACGATAACACCTTTTGAATAGTTCTTATAGATACGTTCTACAACCGGACCAATCGCCGAAACATCTTTTTGAGCAGTTGTACCCATGATGATAATATCTGCCCCTTGAGCACAGTTGAGTATCGTCTCGACTGGATCCTGAACCTGATATTCTTCCAAAGACACTTCCGGTAAACTGGCAAGAACCTGCCGGATGCCTCGAAAGGCAGCATCTTTTTCAGGAGGGGCGGGCGGGGTTGTCATGTGTAATGCTTTAATCTCCGCACCAGTATTGCGTCCCATGACCAGACACAGCCGTAATGCCAATTCTGCGTAGGGACCACCGCGCAGTGGGGCAAGCAAATGCAGGGGTACTTCTGAAATATGTCCCCTAACAATCGCCAAATTACACGGTGGATTTGCTAAAAAATCTCCAGACTGAAATAATGGGTTATCCATGGCACATTTATCCAGAATAATCAGATCGGCTTTCTCTTCCATGACCAGTAAGCGTAATTCATTAAATATTTGGGCAGAAACGATGACTCTAGCACGTACATGAATATGTTCATCTTCAGTAAAATGGTTCATTTCTTTTCGAAGAGAGCGCGCAGGCAATGCGCCACTGCTTAAGGTTTCCCCCTCACTTATATGAATCAAGCCGATCAGATAGATTGGGGTTGCTTCCCCAGCAATCAATTTCGCAGCACGAATAGCAGAAGAGGCATCACAGCCATGCACAACTGGAACAAAAATGCGCCGAAAGGTCTTGATTAACTTTCGCTTATTCATGATCTTTACTCCACGCTATCGCAGCTTCTTTTAGAATTGGCTCAATCTTAATCCAATAAATTGTTTCCCAACGATATTCGCGCCGGATATGAACGCATTGTTGGTATAGAGGTTCTTTTTCTAGGAACTTGCCGATCCTTTTTGCAACATCTTCTGGTTTATCATCCGCTAAGAAATAATGGACCAACTCTCCTCCAAGGTGATGTAAAGGGGATATATCGGTACAAAAAACTGGCAAACGTACCAAACCTGCCTCGAGAATCGGGATGCCAAAACCTTCTTCCCGGCTGGGGAACAGCAGCATATCAGATAAACGATAAAAATCAGCGATAACTTCATCTGGCAAAAATTCTGAAGTTAATTCAGCCAGGAAATATACATTCTTCTCTAAGCCGTGTTCCGCTCGCAATTTTGTCAGCCGGTTAAAATACTCCAGATTAGCTGGATTATGGGGACCTAATGGTCCAGTAACCACCATTTTCACCATCGGGAAATCTTTTCTCAGATGACCAACGATTCGGATCGCCATTTCTATGTTTTTACGAGGAGTAATCCGCACCGGTAAAAGCAGGACGGGATGTGCTCGAAACAAATCAATACTTTGGATAAAATGGATCGTTTGTGTTTCGAGTTTATAAAACTTTGCTAAATCCACCCCGTTTGGAACAACATGGATTTGTTCCGGTGACATTGCATATAAATCCGCCAGTTCCTGACGTCTCAATTCAGAGACAACCACCTGTAGGGTGCCTTCCCAAAATGTACGCAAAAGATCCCAAGGGTAACCAGCATGTAATTCAGAGGCATAACGCGGAGTTTTCCAGGCAAGATCATGATGCCATTGAATCATTGGAGGTGCATTAATCTCCATACTCAGGTCTTTAAGAGCGGCAGTCAAGGGGAGATTTTTTGCTAGGGAGCACACATTATGAACGATAAGTAAATCTATACCTGACAATGCTTTTCGCAATACTTGCAGGATTTTCATCTTCAATTCTTCGAAGCCAGGAGGCACTTGTCCGCGGTCAAGCTCTTGCTTAATTTCTAATACCTGTTCATGGCGGGAGTCAAGAATTGGGTCGATGATACAAGCAACACGAGGATCGATTTGTTGCCCTCGCCCCGCAATAAATTTAACATTATGTCCGGCATCAGACATCAAACGGGCGTGATGTCCCATGACACTTTCAACACCCCCCACAATGGGTGGAACGGAATAATGGAGCATAGCAATGTTCACAATGATCCTCCTAATCTATTGAAGAAATAACGTTCCAAAAGATTATTTGTGTTGTAAGGTTTTTAGGGATTTTCAGGTAGGCTTCAATCAATGGACTTTTGGAAGCTAAACATAGGGCAGTTGCGATCATCATACCATGCGTCACAACCAATATTTTCCCTTTCGGATAATTTAAAGCGACTTCATCCATGAAACTCGTAATTCGGATCGCAACAAAGGTTATGTTTTCGCCTTCAGGCGCACAAGGAATATTTGCATCCTGACGACGTTGAATGAGGTATTCAGGATATTTTTGTTCAATATCTGAGAAGAGCAGCCCTTCCCATATACCAAGATGGATTTCACGCAGACGTTCATCTTCTATTATTTGTAATCCGTGCGGAGAAGAAAGAATCTGTGCTGTTTGGACAGCTCGACTCAAATCACTACTATACAATGCATTAAAAGGGAAACCCGCTAATTCCAATGCCAAACGATTTGCATTTTGTATCCCCCACTCGTTTAACGGGATATTTTGCTGCCCCTGGTAGCGCGCCTCAATATTCCAATCCGTCTGTCCATGTCGCACAAACCAGAATTCAGTCATATATCTTCAATTACTCACTGGAGTCAAATGTCGCTTGAATTGCCAGATCAATAAATAATGCCGCAGACCACCCAAATATGGGAGCCGCATTGGGTGGATTCTCTCCAGTTTTCGGGTGATAATATTCATAAATATCATCGAGACGTGCAACCATGCTCAAAGTACGTGTCCGAAGTTCTTTTGCTATCTCATTATAACCATTGCGGCGTAATCCTTCTATGAGCAAGTAATTAATATTAACCCAGGTAGGACCGCGCCACATCCGCTCAGGATTGAACTTTGGATCGTCCATCGCCACTGTACAAACCGGATAACGGGACCAGAATTTGCGACGGTTGGTTAATTGCTTCACCAACCGCTCCAGTATATGCTCTGGCATCCTACCTGTAATAAGCGGAAAAAGCCCAAAAGGGGTTTGCGTATCGATGATTTTCCCGTTTTTGAGTGCATCGAAAAAGCCCGTCTGTTTATTCCACATTTTGGAGATCATCTTCTGTGCGAGCTGTCCGGCGCGTTGATCCCATTCTTCAGCTTCTTGTCGTTTACCAAGCGTACGAGCAATGCACGCTAGACTTTCCTGTTGCAAAACTAAGTATGTATTTAGATCAGGTGCTGTTACAGGCATACCGTCATCCCATAACGGGTTATCATCTAACCCCGAAGAAAATGGATGTTGATATTCACAAAGCCCATCGCCATCGACGTCATTTTTCTCGAACCACCAAGCATTCCAGCGGACAAGTGGTTCATATATTTCTCGCAAGAACTCAACATCTCTATCATACTTATAAAGTTTCCATGCCGCCCAGGCTGCTAATGGCGGTTTGGTGACAGCCGCATCAACCGGGGTCGTCAGGTAAGTAACCACACCTTCATCATGGATAGCATCAGGAAACATCCCATCTGATAATTGGTGGTCTAATACAACTCTGATTTGATCCTGCGCCAGACGTTTATCAACATAACGATAAGCCAGTGCATGGAAATAAGCATCCCACTGCCAGACGCCAACATAATACATCTTCGAAGGGGTCATGGCTTCGCGGGTCGTATAGAAGCGCGTTGAAATTAATCCATTACGCATTATCCACCAGGCATAATAATAGGTTTCCCGGTAAATATCCAGAACCTGAGGCACAGACGCGAACCAATCATGCCAGCGTTGTTCTGCAGTTTTCAACACATCATCGCAATTAGGGATATAACGGTTAAAGCCAAGGCGGGGAGTAATGTTCAGTAATAGAGAATCACACTCCTGTGTATTGAGTTCTAATTCAATCCTCTGGGTGGTCGCACCTGACGATACATTATGATTATTGACAATTTTGGCATTGGTTGTGAAAGCGATATTACGGCGGATATTTCCCATCAAATGCAATGTTGCCCCTCTGCTATCAGAAATTGCCTGGTCTGCATTTGCATCAAAACGAATACCAAATTCCCCTCGAGGCAGCAAGATCAATACTGTTTCGATATCCTCAAAGACGAATGTAAAGGTACCAATTTCGGTGTGGAAATCGATTCGGTGTGGGTAAGTGGTGGTTGTAAAACTCAGCGGCTGTCCATCTTTATTAAGAAATTGCCAGTTATCAATAATTGGTTCCCGACGGCGGTAGGCAGAAAGAATCTGGTCGCGTTTTATCCAACGTTCTGCCAGTCTAAAAATAATTCTATTCTCATTTGTGAATATTAAAATACGAGAGCCGCGTTCGCTAAATGGTATTTGGCGCAAGTTAATTCGATTTTTGAGCAAATTCAAAAAGGAAGATTGGGGGGGCAAGGTATCCACAGAATCCTACATTTCTCCAAATTTTTTCACAAACCACATCTTTACGATCTGAGTCAAAACAATGTAGCAAACCATCATTCCCAGCAAAAATAACCAGTAAACAGGAGGTAATTGAACAAATCCAAGTGTTGATGCAAATGGAGAAAAAGGTAACCAGGCACCAACCAGGACAATAATGATAGATGTCAATATCAAGGGTACACTGGCTCGACTTTGAAAGAATGGGATTTTATTAGTGCGGATCACATGGATGATGAGCGTCTGAGTAAACAGGGACTCAACAAACCAGCCGGTATGAAAGAGACCAGGATTATTCCAACAATTGAAGATATATAACATGATGAAAAAGGTAGTGTAATCGAAGATTGAACTGATCGGGCCAATATAAAAAATAAATCGCCTTAATTCGCCGATCGCCCATTTTCGGGGTTTTTCCAACCATTCAGCATCCACTTCATCTGTTGGGATGGGAATCTGCGAGAAGTCATAGAGTAAATTATTAATGAGAACCTGTAATGGCAGCATGGGTATGAAGGGCAAAATGGCGCTGGCTCCTATTATGCTAAACATATTACCAAAGCTTGAACTAGCTGCCATCTTGATATATTTGATGATGTTCCCAAATACACGTCTACCTTCCATAACACCGGACTCAAGTACAAGTAGATTTTGTTCCATTAAGATTATGTCAGAAGACTCCTTAGCAATATCTACAGCCGAATCTACGGAAATTCCAACGTCCGCTGCTTTAAGTGCAGGTGCATCGTTTATACCATCTCCCATAAAGCCGACAACATGCTCCTTACGCTGTAAGGCGTGAATAATTCGTTCTTTATGGGAAGGCGATAATTTGGCGAAAACGATGGTTTTTTCAGCAGCTTCAGCGAGTTGATCATCATTCATCATTTCAATCGCTGAACCGACCAACATTGCATCTGCATTCACTGGTAATCCAACCTGGCGACAAATGCTGGCAGCCACAATTTGATTATCACCAGTTAGGATTTTTACGGTAACGTTATGCTGGTGTAATTGTGCCAGAGCAAGTGATGCAGTTTCTTTGGGTGGATCGAGGAAAGCCAGAAAACCAAGCAAGATCATATTGGATTCGTCTTTCACAGAATAAGCTATCTTGCCATCCTCATCTGAAACATATTTATATGCCAGCGCAATAACCCGGAAACCATCTTCGTTGAACTTACGCACCCGTACAGCGCGATGGGCATCATGTTCAGGTGTACGCTCCAACACCTCCCCTTGTATCTCGACAAACTTACAAAGGCTCATCACTTCTTCTGTAGCCCCCTTACAGATAAGAATATGGCGTTTATCATGACTTTCTACGATGACGGACATACGACGACGGTTGAAATCAAAAGGGATTTCATCCACTTTCTGAAAATGCTCTTTTTCAATATGAACTTTCTCAAGATCACTAAAATCGAGTACCGCCAAATCCATCAGGTTTTTTAGTCCTGTTTGGAAATAACTGTTCAGGTATGCAAAATCTAATATGCGTTGGCTCTCATTACCCTGCACATCCATGTGCTTAACTAGAATAATCTTACCCTGAGTGAGCGTACCGGTTTTATCCGTGCAGAGTACATCCATTGCACCAAAGTTCTGAATAGCATTCAGTCTCTTGACGATAACTTTCTTTTTCGCCATTACCATGGCACCTTTGGAAAGGTTAACCGAGACAATCATGGGCAGCATTTCAGGAGTTAATCCTACTGCAACTGCAAGCGCAAATAGAAAAGCTTCCAGCCAGTTCCGTTTTGTGATTAGATTGAGGATGAAGACTAATGGCACCATGACTGCCATAAAACTGATCATCAACCAGGTAAAAGTGTTGATACCTTTATCAAAACTGGTCAATTGGCGCTGTCCAACAATACTCTCTGCCAATGATCCAAAATAGGTATCCGACCCAGTGGAAACAACGACAGCCGACCCTGTACCGCTTTCCACATCCGAGCCTAAGAAACAGATATTCGGCAATTCCAACGGATTCTGGATTTCATAACCTGCATCCTGAAATGTCTTTTCAACAGGCATGGACTCACCTGTGAGCGCCGATTGATTGAGGAATAGATCTCTAGATGTCAAGATGCGTACATCTGCCGGAACCATATCCCCTACCGAAAGGTGAATCACATCCCCTGGAACAACCTCTTGTAAAGTGATTTCTTTTAGATTACCATCACGCATTACCGAAGTGGTGGTACGAACCATCTCGCGCAGTTTTTCGGCTGCATCATCGGCGCGCTGTTCTTGAAAATAGCGCAAGGCAACTCCCATGAATACCATAATCAGGATGACAATTGCGCCACGCATATCACCTGTTAAGTATGAAATCAATCCTAATGTAATCAACAGTAACACCAGAGGATTCTTAAAATTCTCCAGTAAACGCATGAAAAGGGAGTGCCGTTTTTCCTTAGCCACCTCATTCCTGCCATATTTCTTCAAGCGTTCCCGGCTTTCTGCTTCGCTTAAACCATTCTCAGTAGAACCCAAGCGATTAAGAACTTCGGTGATGCTGAGACGAGCTGTCTCAGTCAATTTTCCAGAAGATCTATTACTGGAATGAGATTCAGGCTTCGAAAAATACAAATGAGGCAATTTTGTAAGAGCATCAGGTATGAAGTTCATATCCAGAATATAACCGTTCTAAAGAAGAACGTCAAGGATTATCCATCAGCAACTCAGTATGTAAAAAAATTATCGCTTTATGATGTTCTGTGATATTTTCAGAATTGTCTGAGTTCCAATAAATAAATTGAAAAATCTGTTTAGTCTGATCTTCCATCTCAATAAAACAAACGATTCCTATTGCAATCTCTTTTCCAAAATTATGATACAATAATATTTAGGGTATCAATCCATTTTCAACCGGGAGGAGACTGGGTTTTCTATGGACACAATAAGCAAATACCAATTAGTTTTTGGACTTGAGCACGAATCGAAAGCTATTCAAGGATTAGGTTTCGGAGAGAATTTTATTGGAAGGGCTCCAGAATGCTCTATTCGATTGAGTGACCCTCAAGTTTCTCGGCGGCATGCTTGTCTTTATATCCTGCCGGAGGGTTGTTGGATCATGGATATGGGGTCAGCGAATGGGACGCCTCTAGATGGAAAACCCCTATCTCCTCACCGTCGGGTTCCTATTACAATTGGGCAATCCTTTGATATAGGTCCATATCAATTTTCCTTACAGCCCTTACGCCAACTCGTAGAAACTGTCACAGACGGAACATCTGGTCCACCGGAAGCTGCAACCATGCTCAATGAACAATCTGGTGAGACTATCGAAGAAGGAAAAATCAGAGAAGTAAAAATAATCCATCTGCGGATTCGAGATGAAAGTGGTAGTGAAAAAAGTTACTTTCTCGGTAAAGGAGAATGGCTGCTTGGCAGGTCGGATGAATGCCAGGTTCAGATTCAAGACCAGGCGATGTCTCGTCACCATTTGTTGATTAAGGTCAGCGATGATCGCCTAATTGTCAGCGATCCCGGATCTCGTAATGGGGTTCTTTACAATGGAAATAGACTACCCGCCAAACAAGAACAAACAATTCCAAGTGGGAGTAGCCTCCAAATAGCGAATTATCGTTTATTCTTCGATTCTATTCTACAATCTGAAGCACTCAACGGTCAATTTATCGGTATCCAACCTCCTGTCGGAAAACCTAAGCCTTCATCTCAGATACCAAAAGCGGCTGCCCCTCAGCCTAGTAAGCCATTGGGATTAATGGGACTGGAAAAACTTACTATTGGACGCGCTAAAGACAATCACATGGTTATCGATCACCCGCAGGTGAGTCGTTACCATGCCATTATCGAACGCATGGGGACCCGCTATCGTTTGGTCGATCTTAAGAGCCATAACAGCACTTTCCTCAATGGCACACGCGTTGAAGGTACGGTCTGGTTGAAGGAAGGCGATCGTATCAAAATTGGACAGGAGCAATTCCTCTTTACAGGTCTTGAATTAGATCGCTCCACACCGGAAGGTTATACGATTGATGTTGTCAATGTGAATAAATGGGTAACCAAATCTCTAAATCTGCTTAAAAATATCACCTTCTGCGTCGGACAAAATGAATTTGTCGGTCTTGTCGGAATGAGTGGAGCGGGAAAAACCACATTACAAGACACGATTAACGGCTTCCGTCCGGCAACAGACGGAGAAGTGCGCGTAAATGGTATCAATCTATATGAAAATTACGATATGTTCCGCAACGATATTGGCTATGTGCCTCAGCGGGATATCGTCCATATGGAATTGACTCCTACCATGTCATTGGACTATGCAGCTCAATTACGCATGCCTCCCGATACATCTTTGGAAGAACGTGAAGCCGCGGTTAATCAAACTTTGGAAGAATTAGGGTTATCTTTCCGTAAAGATATTCTTAACGCTCGCCTTTCTGGCGGTCAACTTAAGCGTGTTTCTATCGGGGTTGAATTGTTAACCCGACCCAAGCTCTTTTTCCTGGATGAACCGACCAGTGGTCTCGACCCGGGCACCGAATATGAAATGATGAAATTGCTCCGCCGCCTGGCTGATCAGGGACGAACCATTATGATAATCACACATGCAACCAAAAACGTCATGGTATGTGATAAAGTTATCATTCTGGCTACCGGTGGATACATGGCGTATTATGGTCCTCCCGAAGATGCCTTAACTTATTTTGATAAATTCCGCACCCCGCGTGAACGCTTGGAAAAGGATATGGAATTTGATGATATCTATCGTATCCTTAATGATGCAACCAAAGGAACCCCTGAAGAATGGGGAAAGCGCTACAACGAGGAATCTGTTCGGCTTACCAATGCTGGACGGATAAAAATACCCGGTACACAGCCCGCCCAACCAGCAGCTCATGTACAAAAAAGCCCGGCAAGGCGCATCTCCGGATTTAGACAATTTTTTGTACTTTCTTCTCGCGGCACTAAGATTCTGTTACAAGACAAAGTTTCTCTTGGTTTGATGTTAGGGTTGGCGCCTTTGTTAGGATTTATGAATTTTATTTGGGGGACGAATCTATTTGACCCTGTTCTGGGAGACAGTCCCAAGACGATGGCGATGTGGTTTATGACGACAATTATCGGTGTTTTGGTTGGCGCGCTAAGCAGCGTGCGTGAGATCGTCAAAGAGGCAGATATATTTAAACGGGAGCGGGCAGTTGGGCTAAAGATATTTCCCTACACCTTATCAAAGTTGTGGGTTGGTGTCGCCTTGGCTGTCTATTCTGGGATCGTAATTCTATTTTTTGTCGTCATTCTGGTACGCCCATCGATGCCCAACCTTGGCACACTTATATCCTGGATCATAACCACAATAATTATTATCATTGTAAGCTACTTGCTTGGATTGGTGATCTCAGCAGGTGTACCAAATCAAAATGCATCATTGATCGTTTTGATCGCGGTACTTGTACCCCAATTACTGTTTGCCGGTGTCCTATTACCACTTGAAGAAATTCCATTCAGACTTGGTACGCCCATAAGCTTTTTTATAACCAGCCGCTGGGGCTTTGAGGGATTCGTGCGTGCCAGCGAAGTATTTGATCCGCTTATCAATGACGATTGTTGGGTGAAGAAGACCAAAGATGAACGACAGGCAATGACAGATGACGATAAGCAAATTTGTAAGTGTATGGGACCACAACTTTTCGAAGATGCTAATTGTGGCAAAATTCCTGGGATTAAATCACCGGATTATTATGATCAGACAGCGCAAGATGCATTAGCGCAACCAGAACCCATTAAACCCATAGATCCTACTCGTATTCCCTCTCCTACACCAATATTTACACCGACTCCATATGCAACCCCCACAGCTTTATCCATGGAGAAGTATGGGCGAGATCAGCAGTCCTATAAAGATGATGTCGATAAACAACAAACTGATTACTCCGATTCACGAACAGATCAATTCGAGAGTTTCCGGCAGGAGATGAAGGATCAAGGAAATAATTTTGCGGATGAAAGCCGTCAACAGTTCGAGGATTACAGTGATGAAATGGAGATCTATGGCGAAAATAAAACGGATTGGAAAAAAGAACGTGAATCAGCCATAGCTTCATCCGAATCTATCCTTGCCATGATTTATGACGATTATGGACGCTCATTCAAGGGAATTGTCTTCTCACGCTGGTTTGTTTTATTTCTTCAAGGTGCATTATTCTTCTCAGCAATCTTGTTCTTCCAAAAACGTAAAGATGTAGTTTAGGAAAAGAAAAATATGAAATTTAATATTGGAAAAGCAATTGATGTAGGTATCCAACGTAAAGGAAAAGCCAATCAGGATTCCCTTGAAGTGATTCTCCCGGGCATATTTAATCATAATCCTCCACTTCTAGTAGTGGCTGATGGAATGGGAGGATATACGGGTGGTGCATTGGCGAGTAAAATTGTTACTAAGACGCTTACGGACTATTACCGGCATGTAAAAGCCGGAGTGGATTATTGTGAAGTATTAAAAGAAGGTATTAAAGCCGCTCATCAGGAAGTGATGGACCAAGCCCAAAAGGATAGTGAGCTTGTTAAGATGGGGAGCACCGTCGTTGCTGCCATCCTTGAAGATGATATGATGCACCTGGCAAATGTGGGGGACTCGCGCGCTTATGTTGTAAATGAACATGAAATCCGGCATGTCAGTTGGGACCACAGTTTTGTTGGGGAATTAGTACGCCAAAATCTAATCACTCCGACTGAATCTCTGAGTCATCCCAAACGAAATGTATTAACCATGTCAATCAGTGGGCAACGGTCCGATCTGGATATTTTTACAGCTCATGTGGAATTAGAGGAAAATGATATTGTAGTACTTTGTTCGGATGGTTTATGGGGTCCAGTTGCAGAATCTCAAATTCAGGTTGTTGTCTGGGAATTAGCACCTCAGCAGGCAGCCAATAAACTTATTGAAATGGCAAATCG